>NZ_JAYFER010000139.1:0-13064 GCF_055795065.1 Lyngbya sp. CCY1209 | reverse complement strand
GAGCCGTGTGAGGTGAAAGTCTCATGCACGGTTTTGAATGGGAGGGGGAGATGGTAACATCTCTCTCGACCCCTAATTACAGACCACAATTGAAAACAACCAGATGGAACCAGCAGTCGCTCTCAACATTTCCTTGGCGGCGATCGTCGTCGCGATCGCAGCCTACTCGATCTACACCGCCTTCGGCCCCCCCTCCAAAGAATTGAGCGATCCCTTCGAGGATCACGAAGATTAATCGCGGGGTGTCGGGGGACGCCGGAAGACCTTCCCATTCCCGCATCAACTCCCCCGCCGCGCCCTAGGATTTGGAGAGTGGAGATCTGATAGGATCGAAACTCTGCAAACATTCGGCGAGACTCAGTATGGGCAATACATTCGGGCATTTATTCCGCGTCACGACCTTCGGGGAATCCCACGGGGGAGGGGTCGGCGTCATCATCGACGGTTGCCCCCCCCAACTCCCCCTGGACATCTCAGAAATTCAGTACGAGCTCGATCGCCGGCGGCCCGGACAGAGCAAAATCACCACGCCGCGCAAAGAAACCGACACCTGCGAAATTCTCAGCGGGGTGTTCGAGGGAAAAACCCTCGGCACCCCGATCATGATCGCGGTCAAAAATAAAGACACCCGGCCCCAGGACTACGACGAGATGGCGAAAAAATACCGCCCCTCCCACGCCGACGCCACCTACGACGCCAAATATGGCATCCGCAACTGGCAGGGAGGAGGCCGGTCTTCGGCCCGGGAAACCATCGGGCGGGTGGCCGCGGGGGCGATCGCCAAAAAAGTCCTCGCACAGGTGGCGAACGTGGAGATCGTCGGCTACGTCAAGCGCATCAAAACGTTAGAAGCCGCCATCGACCCCCAAACCGTCACCCCGGAACAAGTCGAAAGCAACATCGTCCGCTGTCCGGACGGCGAATGCGCCGGGCGGATGATCGAACTGATCGAAGCCGTCCGCGACGCCGGCGACTCCGTCGGGGGGGTGGTGGAATGCGTCGTCCGCAACGTCCCCCGAGGACTCGGCTCCCCCGTATTCGACAAACTGGAAGCAGATTTGGCCAAGGGCGTGATGTCCCTGCCGGCCAGCAAGGGCTTTGAAATCGGCTCCGGTTTCGCCGGCACCGAGCTCGCGGGCAGCGAACACAACGACGAATTCTACATCGACGAAACCGGTGCAGTCCGCACCGCCAGCAACCGCTCGGGCGGCGTGCAGGGGGGGATCTCCAACGGAGAGGCGATCGTCGTGCGAGTCGCCTTCAAACCAACTGCTACAATTCGGAAAGAGCAGAAAACCGTGACCCGCGAGGGAGAGGAAACGGTACTGGCAGCTAAAGGGCGACACGACCCGTGCGTTTTACCGAGAGCCGTTCCAATGGTAGAAGCAATGGTTGCCCTGGTACTCTGTGACCATCTGTTGCGTCATCACGGTCAGTGCGGCACTTTTAAACCTGAAGATTAAAATGGAAACCACCACCCCATCTTCTGCGTTGGAAACCCATCGCGATCGCCCCGAGTCCTCCCCTCAAGATCTCGAAGATTTTGTGGTGGAGTTTTGGGGGGTGCGCGGGAGCATCCCCACCCCGGGCCAAGAAACCATCCGCTACGGCGGCAACACCTCCTGTCTGGAAATGCGGGTCGCCGGAAAACGGCTGATTTTCGATGGCGGAACCGGCCTGCGGGCTCTGGGCGATTCCCTGGCGGAACAGATGCCCCTGGAAGCCTACATCTTCTTCACCCACTACCACTGGGACCACATCCAGGGATTTCCCCTGTTCACCCCCGCCTTCACCCCCGGCAACTGCTTCCACATTTACGGGGCCATCCCGCCGGACGGGGAGTCGATGAAAAAGCACTTCATCGAGCGGGTCCTCCACCCCAACTCCCCCATCCCCCTGAAGGGATTGCAGGCCGACCTGAGATTTTACGAATTGAAAGCCGGGGACAGCCTCCAACTCGACGACGGCATCGAAATCGAGACCGGACAGCTCAACCACCCCAACACCGCGATGGGATATCGCGTCACCTGGAAGGGGCGGTCGGTGGTCTACTGCTCGGACACCGAACACCTGCCCGACGGGTTGGACGACAACGTTCTCGAGCTCTCCCGGGGCGCCGACCTTCTCATCTACGACGCGATGTACACCGACGACGAATATCACAACCCCAAGTCCCCCAAGGTGGGTTGGGGACACTCCACCTGGCAGGAGGCGGTGAAAATGGCCGAGGCGGCGGGCGTGAAGCAGGTGGCGATCTTCCACCACGACCCCACCCACGGCGACGATTTCCTCGACGACATCGAGCGTCAAGTTCAGGCGGTTTTCCCGAAGGCGATCATGGCCCGGGAGCGGGCAGTCGTCCCGGTCGGGGGTTAGGTGTGCGTCCCCTCGGCGTCGAACAGTTCGAGCAACTGTTCAAACTGAAAGTTTTCCACGATCGCCGTGAGCTCCCGAATCAGATCAGACCGTTCCGATGGGATTTGCTCGATCAGGGATAAAATCGCCAGATCGTTGCCGAGTTGGGCCGCATAGCGGAGTTGCTCCCGCCATTCGGGGGGCATAGCCGAGATCTCTCCCGCATCGATCGCCCGTGGCTCGGGCGCGGGGGCGCCGTCGATCGCTTCCGTTTCGGGGGGGTTCTCGGTGTACTCGAGGTGCAAATACCGGGCAAGAATATCCAAAACCTGTTGCCGGCGAAAGGGTTTGCCGATAAAATCGTCGCACCCGGCATCGAGACAATCCTGCCTTTGTTCAGAAAAGGCGCTGGCCGTGATGGCGACGATCGCCGGGATGGCGTCCCCGTCCGACCCCTTGATCTCCCGGGTGGCCGCGAAGCCGTCCAAAATCGGCATCTGCATATCCATGAAAATCAAATCGGGGCGCCACCGCTTCCAAGCAGCGATCGCCTCCTGCCCATTTTCCGCCTCCTCCACGTCCAGGCCCAAATCCTGCAACAGCGTCGTCAGCAACAGGCGGTTGACGGGGTGATCTTCCACCACCAAAATGCGATACCGTTTTTGTCCCGGCGCGACGCGGAGCCCACGGCTCAACTGGGAGTCCCCGCCGCCCGGGACCGGTCCGTCGCCCAGCAACACGGGAATTTGGAAGCCGAAACAACTGCCCCTCCCCAACTCGCTGCTCACTTCGATTTCGCCCCCCATCAACTTGACGAAGCGCTGGGAAATCACCAAGCCCAAACCCGTCCCCTGCTGGCTTTCCCGGCCCGATCGCGTCTGTTTGAACGCCTGGAATAATTCGTGCATTTCCTCCTCGGAAATACCGCAGCCCGTATCCCGAATTTCAAACTTCAGAACCGTCCGGCCGTCGCGGTCAGAATTCACCTTCCGAAGTACCGACACCCGCAGCGTTACCGTCCCTTGCTCGGTAAATTTGATCGCGTTGCCGATCAAATTGATCAGTACCTGTCGCAACTTGCTCTCATCCGTTTCGATCGCCTGCGGCACGTCCTCTTCGATGTCAAACCGCAGATTGAGCCCCTTCGATTCCGCCTTCAGGTTCAGCATGGCTTCAATCGCCCGCAATGTGGAATGCAGGTCAAATTTGGCCCGGTCGAACGTCACCCGGCCCGCTTCAATTTTGGACATTTCCAAAACGTCGTTGATCAGCTCCAACAAGTGCTGGCCGCTGTGGCTGATAATTTTGATATAGTCCTGATGTTTGGAAGCCAGGGTGCGATCGCGCTGCAACAACTGGGTGAAGCCCAAAATGGCATTCAGGGGGGTGCGGAGTTCGTGGCTCATATTCGCCAAAAACTCGCTTTTGGCGCGGTTAGCCGCATTGGCGGCGTGGGCCGCCTGTTTCAATTCCTCCGCCTGACGCTGGGTTTTAAAAAACAATTCGGCTTGATGGACTGCGATTCCCAGTTGGTTGCTGATTTGGGCGATCGCGTTCACTTCCGCAGCCTTCCAGTGCCGGGGTTCGCCATTTTGGTAAACGCACAATAAGCCCCAAAGTTTCTGTCCTTGAAAGATGGGAGCGATCGTGTACGATCGCGCCTGCAATTGCTCTAACAGTTCCAGATAACAGGGAGAAAACCCGGCGGTTTTGACATCCGAAACGCAACAATAACTGTCGGCTTCCCGGTAAATTCCACCCCGGTTTTCTTGCAAATAGGTATCTTCGATCAGGGTGTCAGAAAATCCGAATCGGGAGGCGATACAATCTCGATGATCGACCGCATTTTGGAGCCAGTTTTGGGGCGTTTCGGCGGCCGAAATCACGCTCTTCCAACCCGCCGCGACCGATTCCGCCACCAAAACGCCGCTCCAGTCGGAATTGAACCGATAAATGAGGACGCGATCGCCGGAAATCACTTTTCTCAACTCGTCCGTCGTCGCCCGAAAAATGCTCTCCAGATCCAGGCTGCGGCGCATCTGCAAAATCACCTGATTGATCGCCCGTTCGCGGTCGGCCATCAGCTTCATCGCCACTTCCGCCACGCTCCGCTCTTGCACCTCTGTCTCCAAAGCCAAATTCGCTTTTTTGAGTTCGGCAGTGCGCTCCTCCACCCGAAATTCCAACTCTTTGTAAGCCCGTCGCTTCTCTTCTTCCGCCCATTTCCGCTGTAGTTCCGTCGCCGCCCGGGTGGCAAAAATATTCACGATCGCGTGGGTGCGATCGTCTTGAAAGAGCGGTTTGACATCCAGAATTGATAAAATCCCGATCGCCTCGCGATCGCGGTTCACCAGGGGGACTCCCAGATAACTCTGAGCCTCTAACTCTTGCAACAATTCATATTCGGGAAAAAGCTGCTGTAAATCTTGCGGATAACAACAAATTTTTTGCGTTTTTAAAACCGTATTACAGGGGGTCTCGTCCCAATTCACATCTTCGCGATCGACCAAATGATCCCGCCACCAAAACGCCAGATTTCGCGGCGTCAACCGACCCGATCTGTCGGCCTCCGTGACCGCCACATAGGGCACGTCCAAACACCGAGCCAGATTCTCGACCAAAGCCGGAAAAAAATCCGCCCCCGTCACCGACGCGGTTCCCGCCACGATCGCCCGCAGGATTTCTTCCGTTCTCTCCCGTTCCGCCACCTGTTTTTGCAACTCCAGATTCACCACTTCGAGTTGTTCCGGAGTTTTCAACGCCAAAAATTGGGGCAACAATTCCCACAGCCGCAACGCCGTGTAACAGGACACCAAAGCGGTCGCAGCCCGCTCGAACCCTGAGATCCAATAGTTGGGAAACCACAGCGTCCAGATATCCAGGCTGTGGCCGATCCCGCAAAAAATGATGAAAGCCCCGAACATCACGAACACCTCGGAAAAGGGCGAATCGTTGCGTTTGCGGACGAAGTAAAACAACATTGCCGGGATCGAGAAATAGGCGATCGCGATCAACCCGTCGCTGACGACGTGGAGCCCCACCAGGGGCGTTTGCCACAGGTAACAATGGCCGTGGGGCATATAAAAATTCGGGGATACCATGCGATCGAGTAACTCCAGCACTGTTCCGTTCTCCGTAGGATATGGCGCGGTTCGTGGGATGGCGGTCGGACGGGTCTTCGGTCGATGTTGCCCGGTGTCAGAGGTTCTCACCCGCGAGATTACATCCGCAACGCCATCCGTCCGATCGCCTTGAAATTGCCAACGGACATTCGAGGGGTCAGAACGTTTCAGTCGATCGGATCGAGACATCAAACCAATACTTACCAGCATGGCATATCGATCCCGGACTGGGGAAGGATGACCGGGCGATTGGCTTCTGTGCATTCTCTTATCTGACTATCACCCAATTCACCGGCGCGCCCCGTAGTTTAGAAACTCTCAGACATTCAAACCCGGAGTTCAGCCATGATTCTCGACAATTTGAAAACTTTCGGTCTCTGTTGCGCCTTGGTTTTGGGTACGTTCGGGGTGATCGCCACCCTCCCCGCCCCGGGCTTCTCCGAACCCGCCGTCGCCCAGTCTCAGCAACAAAGCGTCATCGCGATGGGGTCTTTCGTCACCGTCGAACAAGACCACCCCACCGTGGGAACCGCTCGAATTATTAGTGAAAATGGCAAACGCTATTTAGAATTTGATAGCGAATTCACCACCGCCCAAGGCCCCGACGTGCAGGTCATTTTGCACCGCGGCGGTTCCATCCCCGTAAATCTCAATGAGGGGGATTACGTCACCATTGCCGCCCTGCAACAATTCGACGGCACCCAACGCTACGCCCTCCCCGACAACATTGATATCAATCAATTTCAATCCGTGGGCATTTGGTGCCGCGAATTTAATGTCACCTTCGGTTACGCGGCACTTTGAAGCCACAAAAAAGGGGCGATCGCGCGATCGGCTCCCCCGTGGGGGCAACCGTCTCCGGTTGCCCGATATTTGAGTATTGACGTGTAGCGGCCCTTTTGCAGGTGGGCGATCGCAAGCTGACTGCTGATTGCTATAATGAGATGATTCCCCACGGCCGATATGGATGCGGAGCGAGTCCGCACCCATATTTTGGGGGAAATTAACAAGTCAGAAAACTTGCGATCGCGCGGGGGAACCGTAAAACAGTGCGGAAGTGACGGCGAGTACCGAAATCGTTCCCAAAGATGCGATGCGAGATTGTAAGATTTTACCAACCATAATTTTAAGCTTGTCCTCAATCGAATTTTCGTTCAAAGCGTCGGCCGCGCTCGATTTGTTAATTACTAGCTTTACAAAAGATATAAAAATTAACGTCTTCCGCTGGTTATAACCTTCAATAAAAGTCGCGATCGCTTCAATTTCGGGGGTGATATTGTCGAGTTTGTTTGTGGAGGTAAAACCGCCGATATAAACCGATAGATATAAACGAGTTCTTCACACTTTCTCATTTTTCGGGCGACCCGATCGCCCCCGTTGCCCCGAAAAATCGACCATTGAAAATTGCCATAGTTGAGGCCCGACGCGATCGCGCCGGGCCGGGTTTGTTCCGAAGAGCAACAAAAGAATTTTAGGCGACTTCCAATTTCGTTTCCTGCTTTTCCATCCTAATTTTTGCCGGCAAATCCAGGGCGGAATGGCTCAAAATCTGCTGGACTAAATCCGCATCTTTTCCGGTGAATTTTAGGATGTGATCGCCTTGCAGGTTGAGAATGAGTGAATTTCCGTCTCGATCGGGCGATCGATACCAGCAAATCACCGAATTTAAGTTAAAACCGAAATCATTGACTTTGATCAGGTGTGACATGGTTCAAGTTTGAATGAATGGCGGATGAAAGCGCAGCGTCAGAGGTGATCAACCGATGATTAATTACTATATTGTGAATTTAAATTTACAGTGTCAGCATCTATCTAAAGGATCAAACGATTTGACCTCCCGTCAACGATAAATTTCCACCAACGATCGCATAAATTAAACGCGATCGCCCCAGCCGTCTGTATCGGGCGATACGATTTTCCGCTTCCATCCCGAGAATGATATCCGAGAGCGATCGGAACGTTTCGAGAAATTTATACCTTTTGGTCGATACATTTTGAGCCGCATTCGCCCAAGCTATCAAATTTATGGGGCGAACCCCCAGGCAATAACTTTGCTACCATAAGACCGATGCAGCAGAGGTAGATTTCCTATGACCACGACAATTGCTCCGGAACAGGTGCAGCGGATTGTCAGCAATCAGCACAACAATCCGTTCGAGATCCTGGGTTCCCACTGCATCGAGCAGGACGGGAAAACGAGCTGGTTGGTGCGGGCCTACCTTCCCAACGCAGATGCCGCCTGGGTGATCCGCCCCGAAGAGCGGGAACAGTACCGGATGCAGTCGGTACACCACCCCAACTTTTTTGAATGCGAATTGGACGTTCCCGAACTCAAAAATTATCAACTCAAAGTCAAAGAAGGCGATCGCGAACGGGTATTCTACGACCCCTACGCCTTCCGCTCCCCCAAACTCACCGACTTCGACATCCACCTGTTCGCCGAAGGGAAACACCACCGCATCTATGAAAAACTCGGTGCCCACCCCACCGAAATCAACGGCGTCAAAGGAGTCTACTTCGCCGTCTGGGCGCCCAACGCCCGCAACGTCTCCGTCATCGGCAACTTCAACTACTGGGACGGACGCCACCATCAGATGAAACGGGGCGGCAACGGCATCTGGGAACTGTTCATCCCCGAACTCGAAGTCGGAGAACTCTACAAATACGAGATCAAAAATAACGTCGGACACATTTACGAAAAATCCGACCCCTACGGCTTCGGGCAAGAAGTCCGCCCCAGCACGGCGTCAATTGTCGCCGACTTGAGCACCCACACCTGGGGGGACGGCGACTGGATGGAAAAACGCCGCCACACCGAGCCCCAAGACCAACCCATCTCCATCTACGAAGTCCACTTGGGGTCCTGGCTGCACGCCGGAGTTGACGAACCGCCGGAAACGGGTCAGGTGGTGGAAATTTCCGAAAAACCCGGCGCCCGCTTTCTCACCTACCGGGAACTCGCCGACCGACTCATCCCCTATGTCAAAGAACTCGGCTTCACCCACATCGAGTTGATGCCCGTCGCCGAACACCCCTTTGACGGGTCTTGGGGCTATCAGGTGGCGGGATATTTCGCCCCCACCTCCCGCTTCGGAACCCCCGCAGACTTCATGTATTTCGTCGATCAATGTCACCAAAACGACATCGGCATCATCGTGGACTGGGTACCCGGCCACTTCCCCAAGGATGCCCACGGCCTGGCCCGGTTCGACGGAACGGAACTCTACGAACACGCCGACCCCCGCAAGGGCGAGCACAAGGGCTGGGGGACCCTAGTTTTTAACTATTCCCGCCACGAAGTCCAGAACTTCCTGATCTCCAACGCCCTGTTCTGGTTCGACAAATACCACATCGACGGCGTGCGGGTGGATGCGGTGGCGTCGATGCTGTATCTGGATTACGATCGCAAACCCGGAGAGTGGGTCCCCAACCACCACGGCGGCAACGAAAACATCGAGGCTGTGGACTTCATGCGTCACCTGAACACGCTGATTTTCGGCTACTACCCCGGCATCCTCTCCATCGCGGAAGAGTCCACCGCCTGGCCGATGGTGTCCCGCCCCACCTATTTGGGCGGTTTGGGGTTCAGCTTCAAGTGGAATATGGGCTGGATGCACGATATGCTGAATTATTTCAGCCAAGATCCCGTCCATCGCCCGTACCACCACAACAACGTCACCTTCAGCATTATGTATGCGTTCAGCGAGAATTTCATGCTGGCGTTGTCCCACGATGAGGTAGTCCACGGAAAGGGCAGTTTAATTAATAAAATGCCCGGAGATCACTGGCAAAAATTCGCCAATTTGCGATCGCTTTTCGGCTATATGTTCACCCATCCCGGCAAGAAAACCTTGTTCATGGGCATGGAATTCGGCCAGTGGCGGGAGTGGAATGTTTGGAATGACCTGGACTGGTGGCTGCTGGAGTCGGAACCCCACCACCGCCTGAAACAATATATCAGCGACCTCAACGCTTTATACCGTTCTGAACCGGCTTTGTACAGCGAAGATTTCTCCTTCGATGGGTTTGAGTGGATTTCCTGCGATGATGCCCATCAAAGCGTGGTTTCGTTCATGCGGAAGGCGAAGCATTCCGATGAGTTTCTTGTCATCGTCTGCAACTTCACCCCCATTCCCCGCCATAACTATTGGGTGGGCGTTCCCCAACCCGGTTTCTACGCCGAAATTTTCAACAGCGATGCCGAGAAATACGGCGGCAGCAACCTGGGCAACTTCGGCGGCAAGCAGTCGTTTGAATGGGGAAATAATCGCTTCTCCCAGGCGATCGAACTGAGTCTGCCCCCCTTGGGCGTCATCGTCCTCAAATTAGATGAACGCAAAACCTTGACCTTGGAAGCTGAAACAAAGTAGGATGCTGAAACGATCCCGTCGTAGGGTGGGTTAGGCGGCTGAAACTTATTGCTGTTAAAGCTATTTAGAAATCCGCCGTAACCCACCGTTTAAACTGTGTCAGTCTAGTCAATTTTTAAGGTGCGTTACGCTGTCGCTAACGCACCCTACTAAACTGCTAGATCGGGAATGAATTCCCGGGCGTAACCGATAGTTAATGTCCCATTCCTTGTCCTCTCTTTTTTTGACTTAAATCGAGAATTATGGTAACAACAGCTAAACCGAAATCGACCCCCATCACCCGAGTTGAAGACGAAACTCAAAAACTGATTCAGTGGGCGGAAGACATTCACAATTCAGACCTTACCGTATTTCAAAAAGCCCAGGCGATCGCCACCCGTTTGGGCGCCCATTATCGCCCCGATGGTTTAACTGAAATCGGCTTCTGGGCACCGGAATTGGGGGCGGACATGATCCAGCCCAAAAACATTTATTTGGAATTCCTCACCCCCAAGGGCAAAATCGATCCCAAAACCCCCGTCCAAAAAGTCACCTTCCATCGGGAATACGTCCAACTCGAAAAACGGGGGGAATTATTTTGGGGGGTTTACTCCGGCATCCGCCCCGGCAACAAGGATCAGTTGGGAACCTTCTACTGGATGCACTATCTAGACCCCAACACCAACGAGATCCGCACCATCGGGGACTTTTTAGCCTACTCTTTACCCTACGGCGTCTATGCCCCCGCCGAAGTTTACGACTTCCAGGGGATGCAAAACAACCGGGGCGATCGCGACTATTTCTCCCGGTGGAAAACTGAGGGCGAAACCGACGAAATCCCCCGCGTCCATCCCCCAAAAAATATTCTGCAACTGCACGTCAACACCGCCTCCCCCAACGGGTATCTCTCCGGTCTAACCGAACTCTACAAACGTATCGGCGAAAAATTAGTCAAAAACGAAGAACTCACCCCCGCCGAACAGAATTATATCGGCTACGATTCCGTGCAATTACTCCCCGTCGAACCCACCGTCGAATATCGCGCCGAACACGAATTCGGGCAGGGATTCTTCATCTTCAACGAAGACGACATGGACGAGATGGACCCGGAAACGGAAGGTGTCGAATACGAAGAAGGGGATCTCAAAATCACCCTGAAAAAACCCGACACCCAAAACTGGGGCTACGATATCGTAATTTTCGGTTCTTCAGCCACCGATCCCTCGGTGTTGGAAACCCTGCGGATCGAAGAATTGGTGGACTTTATCGCCACCTTGCACAACTTCCCCACCGGGCCGATTCAGGTGGTGTATGATGTCGTCTACGGGCACGCCGACAACCAGGCGATCGACCTGCTGAACGGACGATTCCTCAAAGGGCCGAATATGTACGGCCAGGACGTCAACCACCAAAACCCCGTCGTCCGGGCGGTGTTGCTGGAAATGCAGCGGCGGAAGGCGGAAACGGGTATCGACGGCATCCGGGTAGACGGCGCCCAGGATTTCAAATTCTTCAACCCCATGTCCGGGCGGGTGGAGTACGATGATGCTTATCTGGCGGATATCGCCCACGTCGTCCAGACGGTGGGGGGTTGCCAACGTTACCCGTTCATGATCTTTGAGGACGGACGGCCCTGGCCGGCGGAAGGGTGGGAGGAGATTTCCACCTATCGGGATGTGATCGAATTTGTCCCGCCGGCGTTCCAGTGGGGCCCGCTGATTTTCGCCCACAACACCCCGACGCTGAGGCAATTTTGGGATAAAAAATGGAAGCGGGTGTGCGAAGTGATGCAGGTGGGAGCCCACTGGATTACGGGTTGCGGCAATCACGACACCCTGCGGCGGGGGACTCAAGTCGATCCGGAATTGCCGATCAACTGGAATTTGGGTAAAACCTATGTGGAGGTGCTCAATAATGCCTACGATAACCCGGCGATCGCAATGATGGTGTATGGGTTCAGTCCCGGACTGCCGATGGATTTTATCAATTGTACGATGCGATCGCCCTGGGGATTTTTGCGGAATACGGATGACCGCTATGGGGTGAAAGTGGTGGCCGAAGAAGCCGGTTTTTTGGATTGGCAGGTGGAGCCCGCCATGTACGCCGAAACGGACGCTTTCCCCCGCCTCAAAAAAATGGGATTCGGCAAACTGGCGGAACTGCGGCAGTTCATGCGGGGCCTTTACGATGCGATCGAAGAGACGGACTACGATCTCGAAGAAGTCGCCCGCCTCTGCCAGCGGTATTTGGGGGCAGAGTCGGAGAAACCGGAGGTGAAGGAAGAGACAAAAACTCGCAAATCGGCGTCCAACCTGCAAAAGTTGAACGTCCCCGGCAAATCTCAGGTTTTGGCGGAGTTGGATGTGGGGCGGTTGAAAGACTTCGCCCGGGCGTTCATGGAGGACGCCCACGACCTCTGCAACGTCTGGAACCACGAGGCGGCGTTGAATCCGGAACAGACGGCCTACAATTTGGCGTTGCGGCAATTCCGCCAACAAAATGATTGGCTGATGGAGAATTTGTCGGGTATGGATCGCTTCAACCGCATCAGCGACGGCGATCGCACCGTTTTCTACGGCCTGCGGACCCAACCCCAAGAGGAGGGCGTGCCCGAAAATCCCGTCCAGGTGGCGATGGTGTCCCACATGGGCGGCGACCCCGTGACGGTGACGCTGGGGGACTGGCTGCAGTTGGATCTCGACGAGTGGCGGGTGGCGATCGCTTCCCCGGGCCTGGAGATTCCCGACCTGAAAGCCTTCGAGCTCTCCGACTCCCAAGGATTGCTATTGCGGCGGGTGGTGGGTTAATTCAAACGGGTGGGGGCAACCTTACAGGGTTGCCCAGGAGTCAAAAATCAATGGTGGGGGCAACCTTACAGGGTTGCCAGACCCATCCCGGAAGCATCGGAAATCGAGGTCAACCCATTCAAAACTCCCAATATTACGTTTGCCCAATTGGTGGACGAATTGGGGTCGGTGGACGATGGGAGGGCGTTGCCGGAGATCGTCGATCAATTGTTGGCGGAATTTGAACGATCGCACCCGGGAACGAGTGGAGGCGATCGCGGGTTGTTCGACTGAGGAAATGGTGGATTATATCAAGAACAATTCGGCTAAAGAACGGGTCGATCGCGCGATCGCAAAAGTTCTGGCGTCCCGCCAGTGGACGGACTCGCAGCGGAAATGGTTGGAACGGATCGGGAAGCAGTTAAAATCGGAAACGGTGGTGGATAGGCTGG
>NZ_JAYFER010000138.1:0-2715 GCF_055795065.1 Lyngbya sp. CCY1209 | reverse complement strand
ACCTCCCCTCAAACCCCCCCTCAAACCCCCCCAAACCCCTGAAAATTCTCTCGGTCTCCACCGACAAACTCCCCATATTGACCTTTCTCGATCGCCGACACCTCCTCGCCACCTGGTCAAATCCCGAAGCCAAATCTCCGAGAACCCTATTTCAGATCTACAGTCGCCGGGGCATCCCCATGGGACGACTCAAATTGCCCATCTCCGTCAGCCCGGTCTTGCCGACCCCCCAACCCCACACGATCCTCGCCCTCTCCGACGATTCCCCCTCCCTCCTGTTCCAAATTCGTCTCAAACCCCTCCATTTGATCCGAGTCTTTCTGGAGTCGCCCGCCACCTGCTTTTTTGTTGCAGACTGGGGATATGGTTGGGCCGATGCGGATGGCAACCTCCGCATCGTCAATTGGGACGGTCGTCGGATCGGCGAGTTTCACCTGGGCGTCATCCCCCTGGCGATCGCACCCTGGGGAAAAACGGGTTTGGCGATCGTCACCGATCCCTCAACTGGGAACTCCATCCAGATCGTCGATCGCCTGGACCTCCCCCTCGATCCCTGAAATCGGGTGTAGGGTGTAGGGTGTAGGGTGTAGGGAGGGAGAAAGGGTAAGGGGCAAAGGGTCGAGATCAATTGTTCTGAAAATCCGGATTTGATATCACCCTTCACTCGTCACTGCCGGAAGACAATTTCCATTGGAGGCATTCTGACCATGTACGATACCCCCGAGAAGACGTTCGGCGAACCTTCTTCCTCTCCCGCCGAAGTTCCCCAACCCCTCTCATTGTTCGACGCCGAAGAGTCCGATCGCATCTTACTCAAACTTCCAGGAGTTGTGACGCCGACTTCGAGACCCGAAGATCGGGTGTCCCCGGCTTTGACGGACAGCCTGGAAAAATTGGTGGAATTGGTTGCCAACCTGCGATCGCCCGGCGGCGGATGGCAATCCGACCCGCCCCAAACCCCGGAACATCTGCTCCCCTACGTCACCGAAGAAATGGGCGATGTCCTGAATGCGTTGGAGGATGAAAAATCCGCCCCACAGTCCAAAAAAGAGCCAATTACCCAATCTGAAATTATCGCCTTAAATGACATCGTGCCCCTGTTGTTGTGGCATCTGGCCCGCAGTGCGGAAGATACGCTCCGGCTCCTGACGGGGATCGAAGCCAAAGTCACTGCGGCGGACGGCACTTGGAACCGGGGCATCCTGCGACTGGTCGCGGGTCTGACCTTGAAAACGTCCCAAACCCAGGAAGCGATCGACCTGGCGACCCGCCACCCCCCTCAATTTAACCTGCCCGCCGAGGCGATGATTCAGTCCGGGGATTGTCGATTTTGCCAATATCCCCTCGACGCCAAATCTTTGCTCGAACGGCTCCAAAACACCATCGACCAAAGATTTCCGGCGATCGCCAACTTAAAATCTCAGCCCATCACCCTTCTGTATCCGGGCTACAATTGGCAAGTCGGCCAACTCTCTTTGACATTGGGATGGGAATTTCTGGCGAATCCCCCCTCGTTCGAGCATACCTTTGAGTCATCATCCGTAGAGACAATAGACGAATCACCGAGAGCCCTCCTGTCGAGCCAACTCAAGCTCACGGATACGGTGGTTTTGAGTCGCTACGTCCGGGAATCGATCCGCCAACAACTGGCAATCCCCCTGAAACACCTATTTTTGGGGCAACACGAATCCCCACCTGAAGCCTTCGAGCCATTTTTGCTGGCCCGAACGAGTGAGTTTGCCGAGCGAGTCTATTCCGGGTTGCCGACTCCCGAACCCCAACTCGTCCCCCCCCAGCTCAATTTGGGTCGGCTGACCTCAAAACTGCTGTGGCACATGGTGAGCGGCGATCGCGCGATCGTGCGACTCATTGGCGGCATTTCCGCCCGAGTCCTGCAACCCGGACACCGATGGGAACGGGGGACGGTGCGGTTGGTGGCAATTTTGAACGCCGACTTTACCGGATCTCACTGGGAAATCGACATCACCACCCGCGAAACCCCCCAACTGACGGGGACGCTGTTGGCGGAAGATGCCGTCATCGATTGGGAGAACTTACAAGAGATCGGCTCCGCACTGGCGGAAATTGGAAAAAAATTTCGGGAGGTGTCCCCCGAGCTGGGCATCTGGATGGACGGGGTGGAAGTGGATTGGGCCGAGTCCACCGCAGGGGAACGGATGTGGCGATCGGCTTCCGAGGTGCGATCGGGATTGGTTCAACTCGTCTTCAGCCTGGAATGGGTGCCGATTCCCCGTCCCGCTTCGGAAGATGCTGAATCTTGAGGATCGTGTCTGATGTATGTCTACGCCTTTTTAAAGACTCCCCGAGTTCCGCTGAACTTACCCCAAGGAATTGAAAATCCGGTAGATTTGGTGACAACGGACGATCTGTGTGCATTGGTCGAGCCGAACTTGGGGGCGGAAAATTTGCCCCAAACCGACGATGAAGAATTGATGCGGGCGGTTTTAGCCCACGATCGCGTCCTCTGTGAAGTTTTCGAGCAAACAACATTGTTACCGCTGCGGTTCGGCACCTGCTTTCACTCGGAAGCCCGATTGTTGGAACATATGGCTTCCGAACGCGATCGCTATTCCCGCCAGCTCGATCAATTGCAGGGTCGGGCCGAATATTTGCTGCGGGGAGTTCCCCGAGACTACGTTCGGCCGGAGCCACCGACGGAACCGGAGCCGAGCCAAGGGCGGGCCTACTTTTTGG
>NZ_JAYFER010000137.1:0-801 GCF_055795065.1 Lyngbya sp. CCY1209 | reverse complement strand
GGTGCCCCACAGAGATATTGGTAGAAACCCGGTTTCTAGACCTACAGGTTGGGAGGAAGAAACCGGGTTTCTAGAAGGATTTTGGTTTCCCCACAGAGATGTTGGTAGAAACCCGGTTTCTAGACATATCGTAGGGAGAAGGAAACCTATTTAGAATTATATCAGCCAGAAAAGCCACCAAAAACGAAAGCAAAGAATATAGGAGATAAACTCATGGAACCGGAATACGATCTCTCAAAAATGAACAGAAGACCCAACCCTTTTGCCAAACAGTTAAAAAAACAAGTCACAATTTATCTGGGAATCGACGCGATCGAATATTTTGAAAGAATGGCTCAAGAAGAAGGGGTATCTTATCAAGAAATCATCAATCTTTATTTGCAAGATTGCGTCACTTCTCAACGCAAGTTATCTGTCAATTAGTTGATTTTACTCTCTGGTGAGGAGGAAGAAACCGGGTTTCGAGAAGAGTGTTGGGTTCCCTACAGAGATATTGGTATAAAACCGGTTTCTAGACAGATAGCTTGGGGAAGAAGAACCCCGGAGAGATATCGTTAGGAAGAAGAAACCGCTTGGGAATCAATTCCCAAGCTAATAGCGAAAATCCTCTTAAGAGGATTAAAGAACAATCAAATTAGGTCAGTCCACTTCAGTGGACTTTTGCTGTGAGCCTTGAAATTTATTTCAAGGCGGGATTGAGCGTAGAGAGGAATAAACCGCTTCTACCCCAACCCTCTTCAAAGTCCCCCTTTTTAAGGGGGATTTAGGGGGAGCAACCCCAACCCTCTTCAAAGTCCCCCT
>NZ_JAYFER010000136.1:0-4165 GCF_055795065.1 Lyngbya sp. CCY1209 | reverse complement strand
GGGATAATGGGGGATCTTCAATCCTCGGGAAAAGCGAAGAATCCCCCCCAGCCCCCCTTGGTAAGGGGGGAGAATTGGTCTCGAAGCCCCCGTATCAATAAAAGCGAAGCATCCTTTGGCTTTCCCCTTACTAAAGGGGAATCTAAGGGAACCTTCAATCCTGACCCCATTCCGTGTGGAAGAACTCGCCGCGCGGCTTGTCGGTGCGCTCGTAAGTGTGCGCCCCGAAGAAATCTCGCTGGGCTTGGGTGAGATTTTGCGGCAAATTCGGGCGGCGGTAGCTGTCGAAATAATCCAGGGACGCGCTGAACGCCGGAACCGGAATTCCCAGAGTATTCGCCGTCACCAACACTTCCCGCCAAGCCTCTTGGCGGTCTAAAATGGTCTGCTTGAATTCCGGCGCCAGCAACAGATTGGGCAGTGTCGGATTTTCGTCGTAGGCGTGTTTGATTTTGTTCAAGAATCCCGCCCGGATGATGCAGCCGCCCTTCCAAATCCGGGCAATTTCTCCCAGATTGAGATGGTAATTAAACTCCTGGGAAGCCTTTCCCATTAAAGCCATTCCTTGGGCGTAGGAACAGATTTTAGAACAGTACAGGGCATCCCGAATTTTGTTGACGAACGCCTTCGCGTCGCCGTCAAATTTTGCCGTCGGTCCCGGCAATTCCTGCGATGCCGCAACTCGCTCGTCCTTGAAAGACGAGATAATTCGGCCGTTGACTGCGGCGGTGATCGTCGGGATACAAACGCCCATTTCCAGGGCGCTTACCACCGTCCAGCGTCCGGTTCCCTTCTGTCCGGCCGAATCTAGAATCAGGTCGATTAGCGGTTTGCCCGTTTCCGGGTCTTTCTGCTTGAAAATATCCGCCGTAATTTCAATCAGAAATGAATTGAGTTCGTCGGTGGTGTTCCACTCGGCGAAGACTTCGTGAAGTTGCTGGTCGTTGAAGCCCAGGACATTTCTGAGTAAGTCGTAGGCCTCGGCGATCAGTTGCATATCGCCGTATTCGATGCCGTTGTGAACCATTTTGACGTAGTGACCCGCACCGCCGGGGCCGATGTAGGTGACACAGGGGCCGTCATCCACTTGAGCCGCAATTTTCGTGAGGATGGCTTCGAGTTCCTTGTAGGAAGCCTCCGTTCCTCCCGGCATCAGGCTCGGCCCCCACAGTGCCCCCTCTTCGCCGCCGCTGACGCCCATTCCCATGAACCCCAGACCGGTGGCTTCGAGTTCGCGGGTGCGGCGTTCGGTGTCTTCGTAGAGGGAGTTACCCCCGTCGATGATCATGTCATCCTTGTCCAACAGGGGTTTGAGCTGGTCGATTACCGCGTCAACGGGTTTGCCAGCCTTCACCATGACCAAGATGCGGCGGGGACGTTCGAGGGATTGGACGAATTCCTCCAGGGTGTAGGCGGGTTTGACGTTTTTATCGATCGCCCGCTTTTGCATGAATTCGTCCGTTTTGGAGCTGGTGCGATTGTAGACGGCGACGGGGAAACCGTTGCGCTCGACGTTGAGGGCCAGGTTTTCGCCCATGACGGCCAGACCAATTACACCAAATTTCTGCTGTGACATAGACTTCCGTTTAACTCTAATGTTGATCCAAGGGGAATTGGCTCATCGTCTCTACACTGTATCGTTGATTTTTGGTTTGAGATTATTCCGATCGCCTTTTTTTTAAAATTTTCCGAAAAATTACCCCGGTGGGGGGAAATCGCTGGGACATAGGTGACGGTTTGACCCCGCGATCGCTTCCCCAGTCGCCGCCGAAATGGACTTCGATCGCCGGGGGTTTATCTGGGAATTTGAGAACTGACATCGGGAAGTTTGAGATGGGCGAAACATATTTAATTTCACCAGTTTAAAGGGTGGCAACCCCTCCCACATCGTCCGAAAGTGATAAGTTGGAAATGGGGCGATCGGACTCGAGGCTTTCATGAATGTGAAATAGAATAACGCGATCGCATCCGAGGGAAACTTGCTCCAATGCAACAGGAACGCGATCGCGCCTTGGAAAAGTTGCGGGAAATCGGCATCGACCCCGACGAACTATCAGAAAGCTGACACTAAAGCACCGAGAGTATGTGCAGCAAGCCGAGGGTACGAAGGAGGTTGACCATCGGAAATCCCCCGCCGATGTGGAAAGGTTCTACCGCCCTATTGAAGGGGGACTAGCAAAAGAGTGAAGATTCTACAAAATCGATGCCAGTTCCGGAATGCTATAGTAGAATTGAGAAGGTCATTCGGTATCACTAAGCTCACAGGCAACAATGGAAGAATTAAAGTATCTCGCCACCTGGGTTCGGGAACAACACGCCCCCGAGTACATTTTGACTTGGTTGCTCAACCAGCCGGGGATCTGGTGGTCGAATGGGGACATTTACCAGGCGGCCGTCCAGAAGTCGGGAGCCCGACTCAAGGAATACGTCAAAAACAGCAAACAAGGTGGATTGTTTCAGGGGATCGCAGATAAAATAACGAACGAGGAGGCTTGGGACGCGATCGCGGTCAGTCTCGCCCACATCATCTCCGCCTACCAGGAAGAACTGGTCAAATTGCAGGAACAGAACCGCATTGATGTGAACAAACGGGTGGAAACGTTGTCCGAGGAAAGTGACGATGTTTGGAATTCCAATTTTCAGGAACCCTTACCTGATCACAATGCGGATGCCTTGACGGGTTTGTAATCCCGCCCTCCCCTTTAAATCGACACCGATTTTTCGCCGTCAGGGTGGTCTATTTGAGATGATTTGGAGTCACAAACTCGGCAGTTTAACCGTCAGTTGCTCTTTTTTTAATTGGGAATTTCATTGATTTTCGTCGGTCATCCCATCTCCGTCTTTCTGGACGAGCAAATAAATGGGAGCGTGGGTGACAATAAAATCGGTCATGACGTCCCGTTCCTCCACCGTCGGCGTGGCCAAACAACCTGCCGTTCCCGTTTGATCCGTATTGGCAAATGCAGACGGATCGTAGTGAATCCCAAACCCTCCCCGATACGTTTCAAACGTCGGCGTCACCGCCGACCACACCCCGCCAAACTCTCCCGGAGCCGCCTCGACCGCTCCGGGGATGTCAAATTTATACAAGCCGAAGGGAATGGGAGTCTGAGATCCCGGATATTCTGACGGGACTTGCTGGCCGATGCGTCCGGAGACGCAGCGGACGGTATCGACGACCCAACCCCCCGCGTCGATCAATTCTGTGCGATACACCTTCAATCCCCCCGCGATCGCCTCTTCGGTCTGGGTGGCGACCACCTTCGCCCCCGGAATGGCGTCGCCCTCGGTTTCCGGGGTGTAGACGCTCAAAAATTCCCGGGCCACCCAGCGATCGCCCCCGATGGGAACCCAGGTGAACCCGCCGGCCTCGACGGGGGCACCGACCACCTCGACGAGGGTGCCGTTGTCCAGGACATCGACGATCACGCCGTCGGGTGTGGCCCGCACGTTGAGAGTGTCGCCGTTGGTGCTGACAATCGCCTTTTGGTTCATCAAATCATCTCCTGTCGGTCAAACGGGAGGCGATCGCAACTCAAAAAGAAGCGATCGCCCCCGGTTTTAGCTCGGGGTCCGTTGCAGTTCCGGTCTCTCTTCCGCAACGATCGCCCCCTCTACCGGACAAACTTGCAGGCAAATGCCGCAGTCGATGCAGGTGTCAAAATCGATCCAATACCAATCGGTTCCCTGTTGATTCTTACCCGGACCGGGATGGATGCAGGCGACCGGACAGGCTCCGACGCAATCGGCCACACCTTCGCAAGTTTCGGTAACAATCGTATGGGCCACAGTAGATTCTCCCTCTCGGACGAGCTTCCAACATTCGGACTTGACTCCGATACCATTGTGACACCCTCCCGGGGCGGCAGGACCCCGTTTTCCTCAATTCCAGGCTATCAGGGGATTTGAGCGGATCGCGATCGCCGATTCACAAAAAAATTGAAAAAAAACTTGACACAATCCCGGGAGGTGCTGATAAGATAGGAACTTGTGAGACGACGTTGGGGCGTCGCCAAGCGGTAAGGCAGCGGGTTTTGGTCCCGCCATTCGGAGGTTCGAATCCTTCCGCCCCAGTTGAAATCAATTCTTTTACGAGAAAAGGACGAGAGCTTGAAAGCCGTGTCTTTTTAAAGCACGGATGAAAAGCGAACGGCGACTTCAGTCG
>NZ_JAYFER010000135.1:0-12370 GCF_055795065.1 Lyngbya sp. CCY1209 | reverse complement strand
CTCCCCCCTTATCTCCCCCCTTACAAAGGGGGGTTGGGGGGGATGGGGGCGGGGGGGGGATCGAAGGGGGATAATGGTGGATCATCCGAATCTCAAACGGCCCCGACCATTCCCGAAAAAAACTCGGGCCGGCAGTTTGCCGCAGTTGAAATATGTTGTGAACGTCGTTTAGATTGGTGATGGCTTTGGTGACACCGACGGTTTGAGACATGGCAAAATTGCGATCGCGTCCCGTTATTTTAGCGGCGATCGTCCGCTAGAATGTGGGTTCAGTTCATTCAGCCATCTATCGTGAGCCGAGATCTGTTCGCCGCCGAAGCCCTGGGGCAAATCCCCAAAATCCTGACGTTGCTCGATCGCAACCCCCACAGCCCCAGCTACGGCTGTTTCGATCGCAATTTTTGGCATTACAAAATTATCGATTTCCCCAGCGGCATGGCCCAGGAGTTCGTCTGGCCCCTCGCCCTCGCCCACGAAACCGACATTCCCGACAACCCCTACCACAAAAACCCGGCGATTCGGGAGTGGGTGGAAGCCGGGATTTCCTTCGCGGCCCGCAGTGCCCACCCGGACGGGTCCTGCGACGACTATTTCCCCTACGAACGGGCCGCCGGGGCGTCGGCCTTTTCCCTGTTAGCCTGCGTGGAGAGTTATCGCCTGCTGGGGTTGGTGGACTACGAGGCTTTGAAATTTTTGGAACGGCGGGCCAACTGGCTGGCGAACCACTACGAAAGCGGCCGGCTGGCCAACCACGAAGCGTTGATTATCCTCGGGTTGGAACGGCTGGGGCAACTGCTGCAAACCTCCAAATGGCGGCGGATACAGGCCGCCAGACTCGATCGCCTCCTGAGTTGGCAGAGTGAGGAGGGCTGGTTTCGGGAGTACGAGGGCTGCGATCCGGGCTATCATACTTTAACGCTGTCCTGTCTGGCCGAACTCGACCGCCTCAAACCCGACGATCGCCTCAAAACCGCGATCGCCAAGGGGGTGGAACTCGCCGGCCATTTTATCCACCCGGACGGGACCTATGGCGGCGAATACGGCAGTCGCAACACCTACAATTTCTTCCCCCACGGCTTTGAATTGGCGGGCCAGTGGCTCCCCGACGCCCTCCGCATCAACGACCAATTTTTAAAGGGGTTAAAAAACGGCCTGGCGCCCTGCTACGCCGACGACCACATCATCGGACATCATACCTGGAATTATCTGTTGGCTTGGCGGGATTTCGCGGGCGATCGGCCCCAACCGATGCCCCGGGACGTGGCGAGTATTTGGCTCAAGGAAGCGAAGATTTTGATCAAGCGGCGGCCGGGGACGGAACTGTACGTCGGGTTGAACAAAGGCGGCGTTTTCAAGTTATTTCGGGATGACAAATTGGTGATTTCCGACACCAACATTTCCCTGCAAGTTCGCCAGGGCAAGAAAATCCGCAACGCCGTCAGCCATTTGATCGGGCCGGCGACGGTGACGGTGGAACAGGACGAAATCTCCATCGAGGGGCAGTTGGGATGGGCGAAACAAACCCAGATGTCGCCCTTGAAGTTGATTGTATTGCGGGTGGTGATGTTGACGTTCGGCCGCTTTTTTCCCAATTTAATTCGCAAGTTATTGCAAAAGATGTTGATTGTCGGAAAGCAGGATGCCCCGTTTCAGTTTCGGCGGCGGTTCCGGTGGGAGGATAATCAGTGGCAGGTGACGGACGAGTTGTTGGCGCCTTCTTGGCGGGGGGTCATCGCGGCGGGAATCGGGGCGTCTCAGACGTCGATTTATGTGGTGATGAGTCGCACGTTTCAGGCGGGACAGTTGGAGCCCTGGCTGGATTTGACGGCGGATATTAAGAAGTTGACGCCGGGTAAGTCGTTGAGGGTCGAGCGGTTTTTTTAAGCCACGATACTGGCGCCCAAACCCCCAATTCTGGGGGCTTTGAGAGGAGAGGGGGAGATTTGAACCACAGAGGCACAGAGAACACGGAGGGGGTTTTGATCTGAGTTTGTATTGATCGATTATATCAGATGCGGTTTTCTAACCGGACAATCTTTCCAATCATCTGAATATGATTTGAGTAGGGGCGCAAGGCTTGCGCCCTTGGGAGTTGATTCCCAAGTGGTCTGGCGATTCAAACGGATTTGATGTTATAACGAATATCTTTTAAATCATGGTTTTCTGAGGCGGTGTAACCGTAATGAATTTTAATTGATATATTGTTCAATTTGATCCATTCCCAACTATCCGGCAACTCATAAGGAATCTCATCCGGCGTAATATCCGGCAACGGCTTCGACTTCTTAATCTTCCCTTCTTTAACCAAGCGTTTCTTTTCCGCCTCAATCTCCTTTAAAAGCTCCCTCGCCGGCTGTTCGGTGGGCTCTTGCGGTACGAGTTGCCCCCGCATTGCCAAAGACAAAATCAACTCCCGCAACCGTTCCACCCCATCCGGCGCCGCAAACGCCACATCAAAATACTTATCCAACAACACCGCAGCATCCACCATCGCAACCAGACCCTAACTTCATGCTAAAATTATCCTCAAACCATCATACCTCAATTTCCCCCTTTAATCCTATGGAAACCTCCAAAACCCCCATCGAATCCCCACCCCAATACCTCACCGATGCCGAAGGCAATAAAATAGCGGTTGTCCTACAACTGCAAACCTATCAGCAACTCCTCGACGAACTCGACGAACTCCGCTGCCAGCAAGGTTATCAACAGGCGATCGAGGAAACCGAAGCCGAAATCCAATCGGGAGATTACCTCACCCTCGATCAATATCTCAATCTTGATGAAAAAAAAGCATGACTTATCAGATTCGCATCCCCAAAGCGGTGCAAAAGCAACTGCAAAAAATTCCCGATCCTAACAAACAAAGGATCATTGAAAACCTGTTGCAGATGCGAGAAGATCCCCGGCTCGGCAATGCAATCAAAATGAAAAATAGCCAAGGCTACCGTTTGCGAATTGGAGACTATCGAATTTTGTACGACATTGATGATGCCAACCAAATCGTAACAATACGCCGTATTGCCCACCGTCGAGAGGTTTATCGCCAACCCTAATTTTCCAACGCCTCCATCAACTCCGATTTCAGGGCATCCTGTACCGCCTTCACCTCCTCGGAGATCGCCAAAAACTCCGCCATCAACTCCGCCGGATCGCCGTGATCCACCTCAACTTCGTGGGGATTCTTGCAATCCAAATTGTAATTTCGCTCCACAATTTCCCCCGCCGAAACTTTCCAGGCGTGCTCGTTCACCTCCCGGTTATTCCACCATTTCTTTTCGCGATCGAACTCTCGAATCGTCAGCGGTTTGGAACGGGAATAGGACTTGTAACCCTAGGGCGGATTGGTGAGGATTGCGTCCACCCGCTCCGACGGTTTATAATCCCTGAGCGGGCGGCTCAAGGTATTGTCGCGGCGGACATTCGTCGGCACGTCGATACCGTGCAACATCATGTTCGTCATCGCCAACAGATGGGGTAGGGGTTTTTTCTCAACTCCGCGTACCGTCGCCTCGATCGCCAGGCGATCGTCCGGCGTTTTCACCTGTTTGTTTAAATGCTCGATCGCACAGGTCAAAAAACCCCCCGTTCCGCAGGCCGGATCGAGCAAACTTTCCCCCAATTTTGGATCGAGAATATCGACAATAAACTGCGTCACGGCCCGGGGCGTGTAATATTCCCCCGCATTCCCCGCCGACTGCAAGTCCGCCAAAATCTTCTCGTAAATATCGTTAAATAAATGGCGATCTTCGGGGGACTGGTAGTCATCGAGGGTCAATTCCCACTCCTGTTCCTTATCGTCCAAAATCTTCAAAAACAGCAACCAAACCAACTGTCCGATCCGCTGGGCGTCGCCGTCCACGCCGACATCCTTCCCCATGATGTCCTGAATGCTTTTCACCAGAGTCGCGATCGCCATTTCACTCAAACCTCGAACTACCGCAACCCCATTTTACGACAAATTGACCCCGCCCCCTAACTCCCCATTTCTCCATCTTCCCAAGTCTGCCAGTCCAATCCCTCAATCCTTCCCAAATCGCGATCGCGGGAGACCACCGTCAACCCCTTCACCATCCCCGTCGCCGCAATTAAAATATCCTCATGCTAAAGAAATGATATTCGTGTCCAATAAATAACTCATGTATTCAAGATTTTCTTAGGTTCGTTGAATGGCTTCATCAAAAATGGCGAGTTGTTCCGGACTCAAATCGTCTAAAAAGCCCGAAAAAGCTTCGACTGACATGATACCGCTACAACGTTCCTTCAAATCATCATCCGCGATCGCTGCAAACTCTTCGGGACTCAACGTTTTTTGAATCACCCGAGTTAATTCTGTAATTACGTCTTGAGCGTTCAATTTCTCTCGAAACCAGTCTCGCTCCTCCATCAAAGCTGCAACGACGGGTTCGATTCTCGCAACGATATTTTTTGTATAAGTTTCAGTTGACAACATCAATTAATTCCTCCAAACCATTCTTTTTTATTATTTTAGCACGACCTCACCCTATTTTTCTCATGCTCCCAAGTATGTCATGATTATTTATCGATTCTCGATCGCCGCCATAAGTTCTTCAATATACTTCTGCAATAACGCCTCCAAAACCTTCCGCGCCGGTTCCCCGTACTTCGTGAAATAATCCCGTTTTTTCACTTCCCGCACCCGTTCCCGCCGCGTCAGCGGGGGGACATCCCAAACGATATGACAGATCAAATCGAAGGGATCGCAATCCCGCCCCACTTCTTTCGCCAATAAGTCGAAAAAGACCCCCACTTTTGCCAATTCTTCCACCACCGCCTGTTTCTTGTCCGCATCACTCCACCGCCGCAAAAAATAATCCAAAGAGGCCTACTCCTGATTGACCGCTTTGCGGGTATAATCCTTGAGGGATTCCGTCACCAATTTGCCGTCCGCGTCGTAATATTGAACCCGTTCCGAGGCGACTTTCACCTCAACGTCCGCCACCACATACCGCTTCACTTTGAACTCGTCCGACTGGCCCCAATCTCCCCAATCCTGTTTTTCTGCAAGGCGATCGCTCCGACTCGATTCGTCCCCTTCAGGATATTTTAAACCCTCCGTTTCCGCCTCCAAATTGTCCGGCGGCACGGGCGATTCGTCCCCCTGCGGTTCGT
Source organism: Lyngbya sp. CCY1209 (assembly GCF_055795065.1). Lineage (NCBI taxonomy): Bacteria > Bacillati > Cyanobacteriota > Cyanophyceae > Oscillatoriales > Microcoleaceae > Lyngbya > Lyngbya sp. CCY1209. The sequence goes on along the minus strand of NZ_JAYFER010000135.1, from coordinate 7,237 downwards.
AAATCTGCACCGGATCGCCATCAAAATCCGGATCGGCGAACAATTCCGTCGCCTTTTTAAAGTCCATGATAGTAAAGAAAAACTTATCGAAATCTTCGTTAATTCGAGTTCCCCGGCCGATAATCAGCATTTCCGGCGAGGGCATCTCATCAAATTCGATTTCTTTTTCCAGGATGCCATCGGTGTTAATTTTATTGTGAAACAGGAGGCGATCGCCGTTGGAACTGAACGCGAAGGGTACTTGCAATAATTCGGCGTACCCCAGCGCCTGCTGCATCCCATCCCCCACCCCGATTTTCTACAAATCTAAAAACGCCGCGTCGTTCCCCTTTTCGCGCCGGATTTTTCCATCCTTCTCGAACCAACCGACCACCTGTTCCACCGTCAATTCTTCCACGGGAGTTTCCAATTCCTTGGAAATTTGATTCAGGGGTTTCATCGACGAGATCACCAGGCGGCTGAAAAATACCTCGAAACTCTCGTCGATTTCCAGTTGGTGGCGGATTTTTTCGTCCTGTTTGATCCACCCGATCACCTGTTCCGGGGTGATGTCGGCGATCGCGCAATTCTTCTCCTCGGCAATCTGTTGCAGGCAGCGGAGGGCGTAAATCGCGAGGCGGGTCGAAAATTTCTCTTTGGAAGACAACAGCGCTGCATCGACTTTGATCGCCTCCTCCGGCGTCAGAAATTCCATATTCGGTTCCATCGATTTCGCCTCAACATTTAACATTCCATTTGCGTAGAACAAGCTTCCAGCTTGTCGGCCTATTCAAAACACAGGCCAGATGCCCGTGCTACGGATTCGATCAATGACTCGTGATCAAATAGCCGCAGCGATGTTCGCCATTAACCAGCCAGTGCGTCCGTTCCACGGTACAATCGAACAGGACTGCCCCGAACATTTCCAGTTCGTGGCCGCAGACACTCGGAAAAGACTCGGCGACATTGGAGATGGCGCAGTTGTGTTCCGTCAGGATGTAGCGTTCTGCCGTGCCGGATTCGTCTTGGGCGTCCACCGCATACCACTCGGCCATATATCCTTCCGCTTTGCGAATTTCCACCAATTTTGCCACCCGATCGCGCACTGAACCTGTTCCCACCCGCTTGCGATACTCCATCGCCTTTCTCTGCCACTGTTTGTGCAGGATCTCGCTCACCTGTTCCGCTCCGACGGTTTCCGCCAGGGTGTCCAGGAAAGAAAGCGCAAATTCATCGTAACTGCTCGGAAAGCGATCGCGCCCCATACTCGTCAGCGTATAAATATGTTGGGGGCGTCCCATCCCCAACTGTACCGACTCGTAACCGATCAGTCCCTCCGCTTCCAGATCCTTGAGGTGGCGCCGGGTCGCCTGGGGGCTGATCGCCAGGGCCTCAGCCAGTTCGTGAGCCGTCGCCTGACCCCGCTTGAGGAGGTGCTTGAGAATGTCCTGCTTGGTGGAATGCTGCTGGGTCGTGGTCATCATCTTTACAAAAATTAAAATATTTTGACTTTGACAATACACTTGTTGCTAATGTAACTTAAAATAGACTTAAGTAACAAATCTGTTGTTTAAGTCCCCCATCCCCCGGCCCCCGATCTGCCGTCCTTTGAACCTCCGATCCCGGAACATCGGACTGACAACGAAACGAACACGAGAGAACACAAACTTAAACTTATGAGTGCTTCAGTCAAAACCCTAGTCAATCAACCCTACAAATACGGCTTCGTCACCGATATCGAGTCCGACACGATCGCACGCGGGCTCAGTGAAGAGGTCGTGCGGCTGATCTCGGCCAAAAAGAACGAGCCGGAATTCATGCTCAACTTCCGCCTCAGAGCCTACGAAAAATGGCTGAAGATGAGCGAGCCCACCTGGCCCCACGTCAACTATCCCCCCATCGACTACCAAAACATCATCTACTACTCCGCCCCCAAAGTCGAGAAGAAAAAGGGCAGTTTGGATGAAGTCGATCCCACCCTGCTGGATACGTTTGAAAAACTGGGCATCCCCCTCTCCGAACAGAAGCGGCTGGCTAACGTGGCCGTCGATGCCGTCTTCGACAGCGTGTCCATCGCCACCACCTTCAAAGAAAAACTCGCCGAAGAGGGGGTCATCTTCTGTTCCATCTCCGAAGCGGTGGAAGAGCACCCCGAACTGATCGAGAAATACCTCGGCAGCGTGGTTCCCGTGGGCGACAACTACTTCGCCGCCCTCAACTCCGCCGTGTTCAGCGACGGGTCCTTCGTCTACATTCCCAAAGGCGTCAAATGCCCGATGGATTTGTCTACCTATTTCCGAATCAATAACGGCGAGTCGGGGCAGTTTGAACGGACTTTAATTGTCGCCGAAGAAGGCAGTTCCGTCACCTATTTGGAAGGCTGCACCGCCCCGATGTTCGACACCAACCAACTGCACGCGGCGGTGGTGGAATTGGTGGCTTTAGACAATGCCGAAATTCAATATTCCACCGTCCAGAACTGGTTCGCGGGGGACGAAAACGGCAAGGGTGGCATTTACAACTTCGTCACCAAACGGGGACTCTGTAAAGGCATCAACTCCAAGATTTCCTGGACTCAGGTGGAGACGGGTTCAGCGATTACTTGGAAATATCCCAGTTGCGTTTTGGTCGGGGATAATTCCGTCGGGGAATTTTACTCCGTCGCCCTCACCAATAACAGCCAGCAGGCCGACACCGGGACGAAAATGGTCCACATCGGCAAAAACACCCGCAGCACGATTATTTCCAAGGGAATTTCGGCGGGGAAATCGGCCAACAGCTATCGCGGTTTGGTGAAAATGGGACCGAAAGCGGCGGGCGCCCGTAACTATTCCCAGTGTGATTCCATGCTGATCGGCGATCGCGCCCAGGCTAACACCTTCCCCTACATCCAGGCGGAAAATAGCACCGCCAAAGTGGAGCACGAAGCCTCGACTTCCAAAATTGGAGAAGATCAGCTATTCTACTTCACCCAGCGCGGCATTTCCGAGGAAGACGCCGTGTCCATGATTATCAGCGGTTTCTGTAAGGATGTGTTCAACAAACTGCCGATGGAATTCGCGGCGGAGGCGGACAAATTGCTGAGTCTGAAACTGGAGGGAACCGTTGGCTAAGGGGTTCCGGCGGATCGGATTTTTGCTGGGCGGTTTGGCAGTGGTCTGGCTATTGCGATTAACCGCCCCCGGCATCGCCCAAGAACCCCCGGATTTCTACCCCGGTTCCTGGCCCGATCGCAACGGCGACTATCCCATCCGCCAGCAGTATCACGGCACTTGGAAAGTCGTCGATCCAGACCCGAACGGGTTGAACTGTCGGGGGAATATTCCCCCTTTTCGTCGGAGTCGAGATATCGTCACCACCTTTCCCACGGGCACGTTAATCAACGCCGTGAAACGCGATCGGGGAGTCTTTGAAATTGGCGACAGTCCCCGGGGTGAACCGTGGCTGCGGGTGCAGTTATTTACCCCGGAAGATCTCGATCCCGCCTGCTGGGTGAGGGCGAACCGCCGTTATGTGATCCCCGTCCGGTGTGAAGAGTTGTAATCGTCTCCGCGTAGCACAGGCATCCTGCCTGTTTTCACAAGCTAGAAGCTTGTTCTACGAAGACTATCAAAAGTAACTGAGAGGTAAGTAATGCTCAAAGAAAATAGCGAAGTGATTCTGTCCGTCAAAAATTTGACGGCTACCGTCGATGGCAACCCGATTTTAAAAGGATTCAACCTGGAAATCAAAGCCGGGGAAATCCACGCGATCATGGGTCAAAATGGCTCCGGAAAAAGTACCTTTTCCAAACTTCTTGCTGGACATCCCGCCTATGAAGTGACGGGGGGCGAAATCAGCTTTTTGGGACAAAATATCCTAGAGATGGAAGCCGACGAACGGGCGTTAGCCGGACTGTTTTTGGCGTTCCAATATCCCATCGAAATTCCCGGCGTCAGCAATATGGATTTTCTGCGGGTGGCTTACAACGCCAAGCGGAAACATCAGGGATTGGAAGAATTGGACGTGTTTGACTTTGACGATCTGATCCACGAAAAGTTGGAGGTCGTCAAAATGAAGCCCGAATTTTTGGAAAGAAGCGTCAACCAGGGTTTCTCCGGCGGGGAGAAAAAGCGCAACGAAATTTTGCAGATGGCGTTGCTGGAACCCAAATTGGCAATTTTGGACGAAACCGATTCCGGCTTGGATATCGACGCTTTGAAAATTGTCGCCAACGGCGTAAATCAGTTGGCGAATGAAAATAATTCGATGTTGGTGATCACCCACTATCAGCGGTTGTTGAATTATATCGTCCCCGACTACGTTCACGTCATGGCCGACGGCCGGATTATCAAAACCGGCAGCAAGGATCTCGCCCTGGAATTGGAAGAACAGGGCTATGATGATGTAATTGCAGCGGCGACTGCGGGGGTGTAATTAATGGTTCAAGTTAAAGAAAAACCGGAAGTTTCCTATTTGAGTCGGCTACTCGATCGCGTCACGACTTCTCTCCCAGTTCCGGCGGCTTTTCCCCTGGAACGGGCGATCGCCGAACAGTTGCAGCAGGTGCGGGATAATGCGGCGAGTTGGGTGCGGGAATTGGCGATTCCCACCCGGCGGAATGAAGATTGGCGATTTACCGATCTGGCACCTTTATTAGAATTGCAATTCGAGGCAGCATCGGCGGTGGAACTGCCCATCGATGCGATCGCGCCTTTGCTGTTGGCGGAGGCGGAAGAAACGCGCCTGGTGTTCGTCAACGGCCACTTCGCCCCGGAACTTTCCGACCTGCAAAAACTGCCCACGGGGGTATTTGTCGGGACTCTGGGACAGCTATCGGAACCCTACCGCGATCGCCTGGGGGACTACATCGCCCAACAACCGGACAGCAAGGAAGTTTTCACCGCTTTGAATACCTCCTCCCTGGCCGATGCGGCGGTGGTTTGGGTCGCCAAAAATCAGGCGATCGAAACTCCCATCCACCTATTATTTATCTCCCTAAATGGAGAAACTTCCGTCACCAGTCAGCCCCGCGCTTTAGTGGTTGCCGAACCGAACAGCAAGGCGACGCTGGTGGAACATTACGCCACCGCCGACATTTTAGGCTGTTCCGATCGCCCCGCGAAAACCGCCTATTTCACCAACGCCGTCACCGAAATTTGGGTAGGCGAAAATGCGGAAATTAACCATACCCGAATGCAGCGGGATAATGGGTCGGCTTTCCACATCGGACGCAGCGCCATTTCCCAGGCCCGCAACAGTCGCTATACCTGCAATGCCATCAGTTTGGGGGCGAAACTCTCCCGCCACACCCTCGACGTTTACCAGACCGGAGAGGGCACGGAAACCCACCTGAACGGGTTGACGCTGATCGGCCGCGAACAGGTGTCGGACACCCACAGCGCGGTGTTTTTGAACCATCCCCACGGCGCGATCGACCAGTTGCACAAAACCATTATCGACGATCGCGCCCACGCCATTTTTAACGGTCGCATCGTCGTCCCCCAGATGGCACAAATGACCGACGCGGCTCAACTCAACCGCAATTTGTTGCTATCTCCGAAGGCGCGGGTGAATACCAAACCCCAGTTGGAAATTGTCGCCGATAACGTCAAATGCGCCCACGGCGCCACCGTCAGCCAACTGGAGGCGGACGAGATTTTTTACCTGCGGAGTCGGGGACTCGACGAAACCACCAGCCGTAACCTATTAATTGATGCTTTTGCAGCAGAAATTTTGGATCGGTTGCCGTTGGTTTCCCTGCGACACATCCTCGCCCGATGCGTGGCCTGTCGCACCGAAGAACACGAGTTCTAAATGGATGGCGCAACTCGTCGGGGTTGCGCCCCGCTTTCCCCTTTATGAAAACTGCACTAAACGTAAGGAATTAGAGGAAATGACACTGATTCAAGAAAGAACATTGGGCGAAAAGGTGCGGCGAGATTTCCCGATTTTGCACCAGGAAATCAACGAACATCCCCTGGTGTATCTGGATAACGCAGCCACATCTCAAAAACCCCGGGCGGTTTTGGATGCGATTCAAAACTATTACCAAAAATACAATTCCAACGTCCACCGGGGCATCCACACCTTGAGTGCCAAAGCGACGGACGAATACGAGGGGGCGCGACAAAAAGTCGTCCGGTTCGTCAACGCGGATTCTTATCAGGAAATCATCTACACCCGCAACGCCAGCGAAGCGATCAATTTGGTCGCCTATTCCTGGGGATTGGAACACCTGCAAGCCGGGGACGAAATCATCCTGACGGTGATGGAACACCACAGCAACTTGGTGCCCTGGCAGATGGTGGCGAAAAAGACGGGGGCTGTCATCAAATATGTGGGATTGACGGACTCCCAGGAATTCGATTTGGAACAGTTCAAATCCCTGATCTGCGATCGCACCAAGTTAGTTTCCGTCGTCCACGTTTCCAACGTTTTGGGCTGCATCAATCCCGTCGAAGAAATTACCGCGATCGCCCACGAACACGGCGCGAAAGTATTAATCGATGCCTGCCAAAGTTTACCACATATGCCGGTGGATGTCAAGGCGATCGGCTGCGATTGGCTGGTGGGTTCGGGACACAAAATGTGCGCCCCCACCGGCATCGGATTCCTGTACGGAAAGCGGGAAGTTTTGGAGTCGATGTCGCCATTTTTGGGCGGCGGCGAGATGATCGGCGAAGTGTCTTTGGAGGGGTTCACCTGCGGGGAACTGCCCCACAAATTTGAAGCCGGAACTCCGGCTATCGGAGAAGCGATCGCCCTCGGCGCGGCGGTGGATTATTTGATGGGAATCGGCATGGACAAAATCCACGCCTACGAAGCGGAACTCACCGCCTATTTGTTCGACAAATTAAAGGATATTCCCGAGGTGAAAATCTACGGCCCCAAACCCGATTCCGAGGGCGAAGGACGGGCGGGACTGGCGTCATTTTCCGCCGGAAATATCCACGCCAACGACCTCTCAACGATGCTGAACGATGCGGGTGTCGCCATCCGTTCCGGACACCACTGCACCCAACCGTTGCACCACTATTTGGACGTGAATTCAACGGCCCGGGCGAGTTGCTATTTCTACAATACCCGCGAGGATATCGATGCCTTCGCGGCAGCGTTGAAGGATGCGATCGCATTTTTCAAGCAGTTTGAATAAGTCATTTTGTAGGGGCGCAAGGCTTGCGCCCTTTTTGGGTACGAGCAACCGCTTGGGAATCAATTCCCAAGCTAATAGCTCAAATCATCTGAAGATGATTGGGGAGGTTTAGGAGGGGATAAC
>NZ_JAYFER010000134.1:0-37240 GCF_055795065.1 Lyngbya sp. CCY1209 | reverse complement strand
CAAAGACTCCTTTTGAAGTCATACTACGCAAGGCTCTTAGCGGTAAGGCGTGTGACCCAAGATAACCAAGGCAAGAAGACAGCCGGAGTGGACGGAGTGGTATCAATATCTCCGAAGCAAAGGTTCGCCATCTCAGCCGTGATGGGATGCAGCCGTTGACCTATCCAATTATTGGGAACAAACAATGAATATTATCAATATTAAACATTTGTCAGTCGTCCTCGGCCTGGCGGTCGGCGCGATCGCCGTGCAAGTGGTCGCCCCCGCTTGGGCGCAATATTATCCTTACTATAGCTTTTTCAATCCCATGTCCTCCTACTACGAATCGGAGGAAGACCTGGGGTTGGTGGAGACGATCGCCCAACAGGAGCAGTTGAGAACTTTTGCCAAAGCCCTGCGGGAAGCGGGTTTGAGTCGAGAACTCGCCGGTCAAACTTACACCATTTTAGCCCCCACGGACGACGCCTTCGCCAACCTGCCCCCGGCAATCCGGGACGACCTCCTGCAGCCGAAAAACCGCCAAATCTTGCAAGAAATATTAAATTATCACCTCGTCGCCGGCCGCATCACCCGCGAACAGGTGGAAAGTGGTGAGATCCTCACCCGGCAAGGCAACACCGTCCGCATCGGCGGCGACCCCGAAGCGGCCCAACTGATGCTCAACGACGCCAACGCCGATCGCCTGCCCATTCCCGGCCCCAACGACAGCGTGATCGTCACCATCGATCGCGTCTTGTTGCCACCGGGACTCGTACCCCTGGGCGCGACGACCTCCGATTCCGGAACCGCCGGCGGGGGGTCGAGTTCGGGGACGACCGACAACTCCTCCGTCACGGCCGTAGCCGAACCCCCGGCAGTGTCCCCAACTCAGTTTATCTGCGATCGCGGCACGGACAACCTATTCACCACCTACGCCGTCACCCCCCGAGGTCGGGTGCCGGTGGTGAAGTGGTACTCCGACTATTTCAGCGATTCCGGCTACACCCCCGAACAGCGCTGTCGAGCCGTGTCGGCCCGATTTCAAAACTTTTACCGCCTCGGTTGGCTCAACTACATCACCCACGGCATCGTCAACCGCCAGAACGTGATCTGCGTGGCGAACGATAGGGGGATGCCCTGCGGGGGCGATCGCGTCCTGTTCACCCTCAAACCGGGGTCTGACCCGGCCGATACCGTGCAACGGCTGTTCGACGTGCGGACGGGGGCGAGTTCTCCCCTGTTCGAGAGCGAAGACGATACCGGAGTCTACATCGACTTCCGACAATTTTTAGACACCACCCCCGTCGAAACCGGAACCGCCCCGGCTCCGGAACCCGAACAACTGACAACCCCCGCCGACCCCACCCCGGGCGGAGGGATTTGGTAGGGGGAATCGGGAGTACCTGTGGGGGCGATAATCGCCCGATCTTGGCGAAACCCGTCCCGAGTCCTAAGATAAGTGGAAAGATCGATTCAACTATCAACGGGCAGATATCATGTGTGAGGAGTTTCGGGTGATGACCCAATTGTTGGGGGGGAGCCTCTTGACCGTTTTGGCGATCGCGTCCGCCGGCCTGGGTTCCGCCGTCGCTGCCGAGGAGTCGGAGTCCCAGATCACAGCCCATGGGGAAATGGGGGCGATCGTCGCCCAACTCCCCGAAGACCCGCCCCCCGACGACCTCGTAGAAGTCCAAGGACAAGTCACCTCCGTCTCCCAACTCTCCGACGTCCAACCCACCGACTGGGCCTTTCAAGCCCTCCAGTCCCTCGTCGAACGCTACGGCTGCATCGCCGGATATCCCGACGGGACTTATAAAGGCGATCGGGCCATGACCCGCTACGAATTCGCCGCCGGACTCAACGCCTGCCTCCAACGAGTCAACGAACTGATCGCCTCCTCCGTCCTCGATCGAGTCACCCGAGACGACCTCGCCCTCCTCCAAAGCCTCCAAGAACAATTCGCCGCCGAACTCGCCGCCCTCTCGGGCCGGGTCGAAACCCTCGAAGCCCGCACCGCCGAATTGGAAGCCAACCAATTCTCCACCACCACCGTCTTCGGCGGGGAAGCCATCTTCGGCTTCGCCACCGCCGCCGGCGGCGATCCCCCCGGCAGCGGAGACAACCACCAAGCCGTCCTCCACTACCTCCTCCGCCTCGGCACCGTCTCCTCCTTCAGCGGCCTCGATCGCCTCCGCATCGGCTTCGTCGCCGGCAACTTCGACAACCGGGGATTAGCCGGCACCTTTGAAAACCCCGGATTCGGCGACATGGCCCTGCTGTCCTACCAAACCGACACCGACGCCAAACTCTTCCTCGACTATCTTGAATACCGATTTCCCGCCTTCAACAACCGCGTCGTCTTCACCGTCCGCCCCGTCGGCTTCAGCCTCAGCAACGTCCTCACCGCCAACTCCCCCTTCTTCGACAACGGCCGAGGCGCCATTTCCCGCTTCGGCGAAGCCAACCCCATCTTCAAAATCGGAGCCCTGGAAGGTGGCGCCGGCTTCGACTGGCTGGTATTCGACAAACTGCGATTCCAACTCGCCTACGGAACCCGCGGCACCGCCGACGCCACCCAAGGGATCGGCGGCTCAGATCACAGCGCCCTAGGGATGCAACTGCTCCTCAAACCCTCCGCCAACACCCTCGCCGGCCTCACCTACATCAACGCCTACGCCGCCAACGGCCGCCTCGACACCCTCACCGGCAGTTTCAGCGCCGACACCTCCGGATTGCTCGACGAACCCATGCAATTTAATGCATTGGGCGGCTCCTTCCAGTGGCGCATCAACCGCCAAATCACCCTCGCCACCTGGGGAGGGGTGACGCTCGGAGAATCCCTCGGCAGCGATGCCTACGCCAACACCACCACCTATAGTTTTTCCGTCGGGGTTTCCGAACCCTTCGGGCGGCAGGGCGACCTGTTCGCATTCATCTTCGGCCAACCCCCCAAACTGGTGGCCGGTCGCAACCTCCCCCTCGGAGAAGACGAAGAAACCTCCCTGCACTTCGAGACGTTCTACCGCTTCCGCGTCAGCGATTACCTTTGGGTGACACCGGGTGTCTTCGTCGTCACCAACCCCGAACACAATGCCAATAATGACACAATTGTTATTGGCGTGATCCGCAGTACATTTCTCTTTTAGCGACTCTTCCCCATGTCCGAACTCAGGCTCCGGCTGTTCCTCGAAAACCAACCCGACCGGCTGATTTCCGTCGATCGCGACGAATTCATCATCGGCCGATCGCCTGAGTGTGACCTGCAACTGCCCTTTATCGAAGTCTCCCGCCACCACACCCGCATCTACAAAACCGCTGACGGACAATGGTGGATCGAAGATCTGGGCAGCAAAAACGGCACCAGCTTGAACGATCACCCCGTAACCGGCACCGAACCCCTGCAAGTGGGCGACGGGGTGAAAGTGGACCAGATCCGCCTCGACGTCCTCCCCCCCGACACCCAAACCCACTCCGGACGGGAGATCGGGACAGTGGTCGAAGGGGCCCACCTGATCGGCCGGGTTCAGGATCTCAAGCAGCAGTGGATACAGAGCAACACCCAATTCGACGAGGATATCGGCAATTACCGCCGCGCCGTCGCCCGACTGCAAGATCTCGTCGAAATTGCCAAATGTCTCAACAGCGCCGAGTCCATCGACGCCATTTTCTCCCAAATTCAATCCGTCATCTTTCACGACATCCCCATCATCGAACGACTGGCGTTGCTGATCGATTTGCAGGGGACCGGACATCTCGAACTCGTCAAAGCGGCAGCCAAGAGTCCGGCCGAACAGCGGGCGATGCCGAAGGACGGGAGTTGGATCGGCCGCAGCATCTGCCAGCGGGTGTTTATGGATAAGGTCGCCATCAAAACCGCCGACGCCCAGCAGGACAAGCGGTTTGAGAGCGAACCGAGTATTTTGGTCAAGGACATCCGCTCCTGCATCGCGGTTCCCCTCTGGGACGAAGATCAGGTGGTGGGGGTACTCTACGCCGACGCCCACTTTTCCTTCGACTATTGGACGAGGGGAGGAGACGAAGACCTGAGTTTTTTCTCGGCTTTGGGAAATTTGGTCGCCGCCAGCGTCCAACGCTGGTTGCTGACTCAGAAGTTGCGACGGGAAGAAACCATCCGCCAGCGTCTCGAACGCTACCACACCCCCGCCGTCGTCCAGCAGTTGATCCGGGTCGGGGCTTTGGAAAACGGCCGCCTGCCCTCCACCGAGGCGGAGATCAGTATTTTATTCGCCGATATCGTCGGGTTTACCGCCCTGTCCGAGCGCCTGCCCCCTGCCCGACTCGCCGCCCTGCTGAACGGGTTTTTCGAGGAGATGCTGCACGAGGTTTTCGCCCTCGGTGGTACCCTCGACAAGTTTATCGGGGATTGTATCATGGCGTTTTTCGGCGCCCCGGAACCCCAGCCAGACCACGCCGATCGCGCCGTGGCGGCAGCCCAGGGGATGCTCGATCGCCTGGAACAACTGAACGCGACGGGGGGGTTGCCCGAACCGCTGCAGTTGCGAATTGCCATTAACAGTGGTCGGGCCGTGGTGGGAGACGTGGGCAGTTCCCAGCGGGTGGATTATACCGTGTTGGGGGGGACGATCAACCTCGCCGCCCGCATCGAGCCGATCTGCCCCCCCGGACAGTGTGCGGTGGGTCCGGCGACCTACGCCTTATTGCGATCGCCCGAACAATTTGAAATGCTGGGAGATTACACCTTCAAAGGCATCGATCGCCCGGTGAGAATCTATCAGTTGCGACGGCAATAATATAGCAACAGACTCCAGCGGTTAGGACATTGGGATGGTAGAAAGGGAGTCGGGAGTCGGCAGTCGGTATTAGGGAACTCAAACTGCTTTTATATAAGGGTTTGAAGATTTCTGACCCCATTTCAACTGTGACCACGCCAGCGATCGTTGCTATATATCAGATCCCAATAATTGTTAATTGTTAATTATTAATTCTATTGTCGCTTTGGCGATCGCATCGCCGCCATTTTTATCCAAAGATCGAGACTGACGGGGAGGGTTGAAAGGTTGTCGGAGAAAGTCCCAATCCCCCTCGAAAAAGTCCCCGGATGTAAGAATCTGGTGACGGGCGTAGTTTTGTAACCCCTCCATCAACAGGGGGGCTTCCGCGAACCCTTCCCGCACCAAAGACACCAGGGGGACATCCAGACGCAACGCCTCGGAAAAGGTGCTGAACCCCGGTTTGGAAATTACCCGCCCGCACAGGGGCATCAAATCCACGGGGCGGATGCGGGAATAATCCGTGGAGAATTGCCCGGAACGGATGCGACTTCTGACCGGAATCAAGTTAGGCAAATCCGGAGAATTGTTGTCAAACGTGATAAATATATGATCCGGAAATTGTCGCAAATTTTGATAGGGAATTTTTGCCAAACCCAACCCCCCGAACGTGAGCATGACGGTTTTTTCCGGGGGGGTGTCGATGCCGAAGTCCCCCCGAAGTTGGGAGAGATCGTAGCGCGGATCGCCCCCGGTCAAACCCACATCTCGAATGTTTGGAAATGCGGACATCGGCTCGTGGAAGGGGAGGCGAAACAGGCGATCGCACTGTCCGAAACAGTCGGCGGCCCAGTCGGCGATTTCCCCGAATTCTCCCCCCCAATCCCGATAGATAAAATCCCAGCCAAAATTGCCCATCATGAAACCGGGAATGCCCGCTGCCCGGGCGATGGGGGCGGCCAGGGGCGGGATATCGGCCAGCAGCAAACCGATGCGATTTTGGCGGATAAAACTCACTTCCCCGGCCATAATCGATCGCTCCCGCCGGCGGATGTCCCGCAATTTTTCCAGAGTCGCCCCCTTGTCCATCGTGATGCTGTCCGACTGAATCACCCCCACGTCAAACGCCCGGGGACGGACCACAAACGGCCCGGAAATATACGATTCCAATAACCACCGGGGTGCGGTCGTCACCAGAAACAATAAAATGTCGGGGCAAAGCCGTTGAATTTTGGCTGCGACGGAAGCCGCCCGGACGGCGTGGCCGAATCCGTGATTGGTGATGGCGATATAAATAGCGGGTCTGGACATGGGTTGGTTCCATTTCTCATCAGAGGTCTATTATATTGCCGGTGAATTTCCGGGTTTCAACCGCTCCCGCCCGGGAGAATGTCACAATAGACCTAACAGATCGTATCAATTGGGGTCCCGCACTTCGGCCGTCCGACCGGAGGAAGCACGTTCGTATCAGATTGTCAACTTCTGAATTGCCATGCCCTACCTCCCGAGATCTATCCGACGTCGCCGGTTTCTGTTGTGGCTGGGAACCGGCCTCGCCCTGTGGGTTGGGGCCTGCCGTCCGAATTCTCAAACTCCCCCCGACATCACCATCGGCCTGATCGCCCCCCTGAGCGGAGAATTGGCGGAAACGGTAGGCCAAGCAACCCTGCGGGGGGCACGATTGGCCGTTTCGGAAGTCAACGAGGCGGGGGGGATCGAAGTCGGCGACGCCGGACGAAAGGTGGTTTTGGCGATCGCCGACGATCGCGACAGTCCCGACGAGGCCGTAGCCGCGGCCACCCGCCTGATCAACGAAAAAAATGTCGTCGCCCTGGTGGGACTCCCCCTGAGCCGCATCGCCATCCCCGTGGCCGACCTCGCCGAGCGGGCCAGGATACCGACGGTCAGTTCTTGGTCCACCAATCCCCGCACCACCGCCGGCAAAAAATTCGTGTTTCGGGTCGCCTTCACCGACGATTTTCAAGGCCGGGTGATCGCCCGTTTTTCCCGGGAAACATTGGGGGCAAATACCGCCGCCGTTTTGTACGATATCGCCAGCGATTACAACCGGGGACTGGCCGAAATTTTTCGGCAGGAATTTGAGGCCGTCGGGGGCCGGGTCGTCGCCTTCGAGTCCTACACCACCGACGAGGGGGACTTCGGCGGTCAACTCCGACACATTCGCGACAGCGGAGCCGAGGTTTTATTTCTCCCCAATTACGATAACGAAGTCCCCCGACAGGCGCGACAGGGGCGCGAGCTCGGCGTAGCGGCCCAACTGATGGGGAGCGACACCTGGGGGGGACTCTCTTCCGCCGAACATCCGGAATTGGAGGGGGCTTTTTTCACCGACAACTGGAACGTCGCCCTAGACAATCCGGAAGCCCGATCTTTTGTCGAAACCTATCAAAAAACCTACGGTTCTCCGCCCTCCTCGGCAGCCGCCCTTAGTTACGATGCCACCCGCTTGGTATTGACCGCCATCGCCCGTCTAGGTCGAGCCGATCCGGAATCCATCCGCGACGGTTTGGCTAATATAGAGAAGTATGAGGGTGTGACCGGAACGTTGCAATTTCAGGGGAACGGCGACCCGATCAGAAGTGTCGTCGTGCTACAGTTCCAATCCGGGAAACCTGTCTTGTACGAACAGGTGAATCCGGAATCGCGGTCCGATGACTGAGGGCGAATTCTGATGAAGTTCTGGACGAAAAGCCTGATGTCAAGGCTGGTTGTCTATTTTTTACTCCTGTCCGTCATTACCGTTTTCAGCGTGGGGGCGATCGCATTCGCCCAGGCCAGAGCTTCCATTGAGAGTCTCGTCTTTGAACGGCTGGAAGTGACCGCCACCCTCAAAGAAGAAGCCCTCGAACTCTGGGTCAAAAATCAGCTCGATGCGACCGTCTCCCTCGCCCAACTCCCCGGAATTCTCGCCCAAGCGCAAATTTTGCTGACTACAGACGACTCAGACCCTGCTTTTGTCCGAGCCCGCGAGCGGATGCAGGAGTACATGGCTTCGGCTTTGGCGGGGCGCCCCGATTTGCAGGAGGTGTTCGTCCTGACGCCGGTGGGGGGTAAAATCGTCTTTTCCACCGACCGCGATCGCGAGGGGGAATATCGCGTCAGAGATCGGTATTTTATCAAAGGAAAAAAAGGCACTTACATCCAAAACGTCTACCCCTCTTCCGCCACCGGCCGGCCCGCCATGACCGTCGCCACCCCCCTGGGAGACGGGAAGGGAAACACCGTCGGCGTCCTCGCCGCCCATTTAAACCTGCAAAAAATGGACCAGATCGTGTTCGACGACACGGGGTTGGGGAACAGCGGCGAAACCTACCTGGTGGACAATTTGCGGACCTTCGTTTCCGCCGAACAATTCGGCCGGGACGGCTTCCCCCGGGGGCTGCACAGCCCGGGCATCGACTGGGCGATCGCGGACCGAAAAAATGGCCGGGGGATCTATCGGAACTACGCCGGAATTCCCGTCCTCGGCGTCTACCGCTGGTTGCCGGAGGAAGAACTAGCCCTCCTCGTCGAGATGCATCGCAGCGAAGCCCTGGCCCCGGCCCGGAAGTTAGCCTGGATCATCTTCGCCGTGGGATTCAGTTGCAGCGCCCTCCTCACCTTGGGCGTGTACCTGTTGGCCCGCCAAATTTCCCGGCCGATTTTAGTGGTTGCCCGGGTGGCGACCCAAGTGGCCGACGGCGACCTCACCCCCG
The DNA here is from genome assembly GCF_055795065.1 of Lyngbya sp. CCY1209. NCBI lineage: Bacteria > Bacillati > Cyanobacteriota > Cyanophyceae > Oscillatoriales > Microcoleaceae > Lyngbya > Lyngbya sp. CCY1209. The sequence goes on along the minus strand of NZ_JAYFER010000134.1, from coordinate 28,794 downwards.
TTGCCCCCGTCATGACCCAGGACGAAGTGGGGACCCTGGCGATCGCTTTCAACCGCATGACCGCCCAGTTGCGCCACCTCTACGCCGGGATGCAGGAAAAGGTCGCCCAACTCGAGAGCATCGAAATCGAGCTGCACGAGAGCCTGGAACAGTTGCAGCTCGAAAAACAGACCGTCGAATTCCAAAAAAGCCAACTCGGCATTGCCAACCGGGAAATTACCCTCCTCAACGATCGCCTGCGGACGGAAAATTTCGACCTGGCCCGGGAACTGCAGGTCAGCACCGAACGCCTGCGCCAGTTTTTGGAAGTGATGCCCCTGGCGGTGGTGGTGACCGACGCCGGGGGCACCATTGACTACACCAACCGCGCCGCCCAAATCCTCTTCGGCCCCGGCGCCGTGCCCGAGGCGGGGGACGACGAGACGGCGATTATCTATCCCAGCTACGTCGCCGGGACGGACCGCCCCTACCCCGGCGAAGAGCTGCCCCTGTTTCGGGCCCTGCGGGGAGAAAATGTCGTCCTCGATGATATCGAAGTCCGCCGGCCGGACGGCACCATCCCCCTGGAGGCCCGGGCGACGCCGATTTACAATTCGTCCGGGGACATTTCCTTCGCCATCGCCACCTTCCAAGATATCCGCGATCGCAAGAAAGCCGAGGCGGAACGGCAGAGCTTCATCGAGGAGATGTTTGAAGTCAACTGCGATCTGGAACTGGCCCTCGACGAACAAGAAAAACTCACCGACGCCGCCGGCCGCTTCGTCCCCAATCAGTTTCTGTCGTTCCTCGGCTACGAAAGTATCGTCGAGGTGCAATCCGGGCACGCCGTGCAACAGGAAATGTCGATCCTGTTTTCCGACATCCGCAACTTCACCCACTTCTCCGAAAAGATGAGTTTGGCGGATAATTTCAGATTTATCAACGCCTATCTCTCCCGCATGGAACCCGCCATCACGGCGAATTACGGCTTCATCGACAAGTACATCGGGGACGCGATCATGGCCCTGTTTGGGGGGAAAGCTGACGACGCCGTGCGGGCCGGAATTGCCATGCTCGAAGCCCTCCGGGATTACAATGAAACCCGCCACCGCCCCGGACGCCCCCCCATCGAGATCGGCATCGGCATCAATTCCGGGGAGATGATGTTGGGCATCGTCGGCGGCCAGGATCGCATCGATACCACCGTGATCAGCGACGCCGTGAATTTGGCCTCCCGCCTGGAAGAATTGACCAAAAAATATCGCGTCCCCCTGTTGGTGAGCCAACAGACCTTCCTGCGGCTGCAAAATCCCGAGGAATATTCCTTTCGGATCATTGACAAAGTTGCCATCAAGGGCCGGTCGGAAATGGTGTCTGTCTTTGAAATCTTCGACGCCGACCCGCCGGAGATACGGCGGGCCAAGTTGGCGACCAAAACGCAATTTGAGAGAGCGCTGGCACTCTACAATATGGACGAATTTAAAGCCGCCGCCCGACTGTTGGAAGGGTGCTTATCCGAAAATGAAAATGATGCCGTCGCCCAAATTTACTGGAAACGGGTCGTCGATCGGATGTTGTCCTAGAGACATTTCCCGCCCCGGGGCCAGCCGGGGAGTTGAGAGACCGCCCGTATTGATGGTAGGCTTGAAGTTTGAGTGTACGGTTGCGATCGCGCCGGCGATCGCAATTCCCATCCCTTCCCCCCCCGAAACCCCGGATGTGTCAGCTTTTCCCGGACTCGTTCTCAGAACCCCGGGCCGAACCGGCGGCGACTCGCCCCGAAGGATTGCGAGATATACTGATTTCATGGCAATTCTTGACAGAAAGACACGGCATTGCATCATGGCACAAATCTTTGGAGACTATATCGATGCTCCGAGTACGAGTAATGAATTTTTGGTGATCGGATTTTCTCCCAGTTCGATCCCCCTCAAGCAGCGGTGGAGAAATAATGGTCTGTCGGCTAATTTTATGGCCGATTACGTCACCACATTTTTTCCAAAATCCGAGCAAGACCCGGAGGGATTGAGCCGGCAATCAGAAATCAAAAGTGCCGTCAGTTTTATCGCCAATGAATTATTAGAAAATGCGATGAAATTCAGCGATGATTCTTCATCGTATCCCATCAAAATTCAGCTTTTTTTGAGCAGCGAAAACTTGGTTTTCTTCGTCGCCAACAGCATTTCATCCGGAGCCGTCTCCGGCTTTCAGAATTATATCCGGGAATTGCTCAGTTCCGACCCAGAAGAAATGTACGTTAGGCAGGTCGAAAAAAACCTCGACAACGACCATCAGTCGGGCTTGGGTTATCTAACGATGGTCAACGATTATCTCGCCCAACTGGGTTGGAAGTTCGAGGAAATTCCGCAAGATTCATCGACCCTTATCGTCACGACAATGGTCCAACTGAAAATTTGAGTTGATGGCTTTTAGACAGACACGCTGGCAGGATGCAACGATGGAAATTACAGAATACAAAACCGAAGATTACAGTGTCGAATACGATCGCGAAACGACCACCGTCACCCTGGCGGGTTCCCTCAGACTCAGCGGACTGGAGGACTCCAATCCCGTCGTCAAGTTGCTCAACGACGTGCTGGCTTTGGAACCAAAAACGATCACCCTCAACCTGCGGGAATTGGAGTTTCTCAACAGTTCCGGCATCAATATGCTATCCAAGTTCGTGATCAAAGTCCGTCAAAACAAAACCATCCACCTGATTTTGTTGGCATCTAACCGCATCCCCTGGCAAGGAAAATCCCTCAAAAATCTGCAACGGTTAATGCCGACGTTGGAGTTGGAAGTACAGTGATTGATGACACCGAAACCGTCAGACCGTCAAAATCTGAAATCGACGATTTCAGATTTTGATTGCGAGGGAGTAAATGGGGAGGATGCAGGAAGAAGAACGAAGCCGGATCGATTTGCTCTCAGAAATCGACGAATTGCGCCGAGAAATTAAGGCGCTCAGACGGGAAAAAGCGGATTTGGAAATCCTGCTGGAAACAACGATGGTTCACGCCGATTTGGTGGAAGAACAACTGCACGAGTCGAACCGACACCTGCAGGCAGAAATCGCGGAGCGCTCCCGCACCGAAGTCCGGCTCAAAGCCTCCGAGAAAAACCTCCGCGCCCTGCTCGAAGCCGTCACCCGGACCAATACGGACCTGGAAATCATGTTGGAGACGACCACCACCCACGGCGACTTGATGGAGGAATTTTCTCACAATCTCAGCATCCGCGACGCCCTCACCGGCCTATTCAACCGCCGCTATCTCGAACAATCTTTAGTCCGACATCTGGAACGAGCCAAACAACAACGTCAACCGCTGAGTCTGATCCTCGGCGATATCGACCACTTCAAACGATTCAACGATCGCTGGGGACACCAGGCCGGGGATTTCGTCCTGCAGGCGGTGAGCCGCTTCATACAAAATCACATCCGCCTGTCGGACATCGCCTGCCGCTACGGGGGGGAAGAATTGCTCGTCATTTTGCCCTCGACTTCCACCCAGGAAGCCTACCACCTGGCCGAACGGCTCAGACATGGCATCAAAGAAATGTGTCACGAATATTCTTACACCTTCATCGAAGGGGTGACGCTCTCCATCGGCGTGGCGAGTTTTCCCGTACACGGCGACTCGGACGAAACCCTGATTCGGGCGGCCGATCGCGCTTTATATACCGCCAAAAACCGGGGCCGCGATCGCGTCGCCGTCGCCGACCGCAACACCCGCGAAACTTCCGGAAACAGACCGTAATATACCGCTACTACGCGCGGGCGGGGCCGGCTCGTTGCTATCAAATCGAGTCGGCAACGGTGCATTCCCACCCATCTATAGCAATGGGCGAAGAGTGTGTTTACAAATTGCTGCGGGTGTGACGGGCTTTTTGCAGCAAATCCTGCGCTTGGGCGTTCACCGTCGTCCCCGGTTTGACCGACTCCAACGTATAAATAATTTCCGCCAGATGTCCGTTCAAAGTTGACAAACTGGGATTTTCGGAATTGACCAGTTGCCGCCACTCGGCGATCAATTTTTGCGATCGCTCGATCGCCTTCACCGAGGCCTCCTCGTCTTCGAGCCGCCGTTGAATTGCCCCCCGGTTGGACTGGTATTCGGCCAATTTTTTCTGCGCGTCCAGATAGCTGGGATTGTCCCGGGGCACCTGTTCCAACCGGGCGATCGCCTCGTCCCAATGTTGCAAAACCTGCCGCCAATGGGAGGCGGTGTGGGGGGGATTTTGGGCATCGTTGGCCGCTTGGCTGGCGAAAATTTGCGCCGCTTCGATCAACGTGTCGCCCTGCAACCGTCCGGCCACAAACCCCACCTCCTGCCGAAAATCCCGCTCGGCAGCCTCCAAGGCTTGTCCGGCCGTCTTTCCGGCCAGGGTTTCTCGGGGGATGCCGCGGAGTTCGTCGATCGCCGCCTGCCACGCCTGGATGGCCGCTTCTTCCCCCGTGACATCCGCCGCGCCGTCGAACTGTTCCCGGGCGAGTTTCAAGGCTTCTTCGGCTGCCGCCAGGGCCGTCTGGGCGTTCTGTTCCTGGAAAATCTGCGCCTCCATGCGGCCGATTTTCTTGCGGGCACTCTCGTACTCATCCAACGTAAACTTCCAGGTACATCCCATCCAGGAACAGTACGCTTTTGGATAATATCCCAAAAACCAGACGGGCAACTTGTCGAGGTGTTGTTGGGCCCGTCGGGACTTCTCGGCGCCGAGATCCAAATCTTCCGCCGCCGTGGCTTGATTCACCAACTGATCCGCCTGCTCCACCAAAGCGATCGCCCGCCGGTAGTTATAATCCATACTCATGTAACTCGGCAGCAGCAGCAGGGGGGCCGTCTTCGCCACCGGCATCCGGATCATCGGGTAGGGCAGATTCGCCACCCACACGAATCCCGCCAATCCCGCCAGCACCGCGCCCCCCCAGGTGACTTTCGACATCAGACCCGCCGGGCGGTTGGCCCGGGCTGCGCGGTCGAGGACTTTCGGGTTAAAATTGGGGAACTGATCGTCGAGCAGGCCGGCGATTTCGGCGCGGGTGAGGCGTTCTCCGGGCTGCGATCGCATCTTTTCCAACCGTCGCATCCCGATCTGCCGGCTCACGTCCCCCGCCGGATCGTTTTGCCCCAGGCGTTTCACCTCGGCCGCGAGAATTTCAAACGCGCGATCGGAAAGTCGTCCCATTGACCTGCCTCCAAACCTGAAATGCTCCTGCTTCCTCCAACATAGCCCAGGTCGAAGCGGGGGTGAGTCGGAAAAAGCGAGGAATTGATAATTATCAATTGTCAATTATCAATTGTCAATTATTCCCCAAGGTAGATGTGGGAGTGGGAAGGGCGGTTCATCCTTAAGGGGGACGTCGGGGCTGAAGCGATCGCCTCACCGGTCGAATCGAATCGCCTCCCGAGTCGGCCAACATCGCCAAAAATTCATTGCTGCTTCCGACGGACTTTTTGATAGATTCGAGACCCATGGCAATCGTAAGTCAACTCATCCTCCCATTTTCGCCGGCCAATGGGATATGGTTTTCCGGCGCGATCGCGTGGTCGCAGGGTTCGGCTGTCTTACTGGGAATCGCCAACTACATTGTCGCGGCGCTGCTCATTTATATTGTCCACAGGCACCGGGAGCTCCCCTACATCGGGACGATCCTGTTGTTCGCCCTTTCCGGGATCGGCGGCGGCACGGCTGCCCTGTCGGCCGGATTGAGAGCCGATCCCGCCCTGATGGGAGCCGCCCACGCCGTCGCCTCCCTGGCCGCGATCGCGATCGTCGGGCGCCTCGTGAGCCTGCTCCCCGCCGCCGGGGGCGGGCCGAACCCGACGGCGTTGAACACCGCCAACCGGCAACTCGAAGCCCAAGTCCGGGAACGGCGGGAAATCGAAACCACCCTCCAGAACGCCAAATCGGAACTCGAATTCCAAGTCAAAGAACAGACAGCCGAACTCCACAAAACCGTCATCCAATTGGAGCGACAAATCCGAGAGCGGGCGACGATGGAAACCGCCATCCAACAGCAGCGGGCGCAACTGCAAGCCATTTTGGACAACTCCCCCGCCGTCATCTACGTCAAAGACACCCGCGGCCGCTTCACCCTGATCAATCGCCAGTGCGAAATCCTCTTCAACCGCCCCGCCGCCGAAATTCTCGGCCGCACCCACCGCGACCTGTTTCCCCCGCCCCTGGCCGAAACCTTCCAAATGGGGGAGCAGACCGTTTTGGAGGGGGGCGTGCCCGTGCAAATCGAAGAAGAAATTCCCTGCCCCGACGAACTCCGCACCTTCCTCTCGGTTCAGTTTCCCCTGTTTGACGAAAATTGGGTTCCCGACGGGATCGGCAGCATCTGCACCGACATCACCGACCGCAAGCGGGCCGAAGAACGGCTGCGGTTGCTCGAATCGGCCGTCAGCCGTACCAGCGACGCGATCGCGATCGCCGAATGCGAACACGGAGATCCCGCCGACTTCCGCATCGTCTACGTCAACGACGCCTTCACCCGCCTGACGGGCTACCGCCCCGAAGACATCATCGGAGAAAGCCCCGCCGTCCTCCACGGGCCGGAGACCGACCGCCGACAACTCCACCGCATCCTGGCGGCGTCCCAGAGCAACCAGTCCATCCAGGTGGAACTGGTCAACTACCGCCGGGACGGCTCCAAATATTGGGCCGACCTGAGCATCTCTCCCGTCACCGACGGCGACGGCCGACTCACCCACCTGGTTTCGGTGCAGCGGGACGTCACCTCCCGAAAACTGCGAGCCAGCGCCCTCCAGCAGGAACGGCGGCAACTCCAAAACATCATCACCAACGCCCCCGTCGCCGTCGCCATCCTCGACCGCAATATGCGCTACCTCGCCTACAGCGATCGCTGGCTGAAAGACTACGACCTGCCCGCAGAATCCCTCGTCGGCCGCTCCCACTACGAAATTTTCCCCCACATCCCCGAACGGTGGCGGGACGTCCACCGTCGCGCCCTGGCCGGGGAAGTGCTCTCCTGCACCGAAGATACCATCGACTATCCCGACGCTTCCCGGGGCTACTTCCGCTGGGCGATCCACCCCTGGCACACCCCGTCCGGAGAAGTCGGCGGTGTCGTCATCGCGACCCACCCCATTGACGAATTGGTGCGGGCTCGGGAAGCTGCCCTGGAAAATTCCCGGCTCAAATCCCAATTTCTCGCCAACATGAGCCACGAGATCCGGACGCCGATGAACGGGGTTCTGGGGATGACGGGGCTGCTGTTCAAAACTGACCTCGACCCCAAGCAGCAGGATTTCGTCCGGGCCATCCGCACCAGCGCCGATCATCTGCTGGCGATCATCAACGACATCCTGGATTTTTCCAAACTTGAAGCCCAGGAGATCGAACTCGAAGAGTTGGATTTTGACCTGGAGGAGTGCTTGGAGAACATCATCGATCTCCTCGCCACCCAGGCAGACCAAAAGGGGCTCGAACTGGCCGCGATCGTCGATCGCGATGTCCCCCGCTACCTGCGCGGCGACCCGGGCCGGCTCCGTCAGGTGCTGTTGAATCTGATGAGCAACGGCATCAAATTCACCGCCACCGGGGAAGTCACCTTGCGTGTCCACCGCCACCGGCGATCATCGCCCGATGCCCACCCCGCCTCCGCCACCCTCTGCTTCCAGGTGCAGGACACCGGCATCGGCATCCCCCCGGAAGCTCAGTCCCGCCTGTTCGAGGCGTTTTCTCAGGTTGATGCCTCCACCACCCGCAAATTCGGGGGGACCGGTTTGGGATTGGTGATTTGCAAGCAACTCGTGGACGTGATGGGGGGAGAAATTGGCGTGGAAAGTCGGGTCGGGGAAGGGACGACGTTCGGGTTCACCCTGCCCTTTTCCCAACCCAAAACGGTCTCCATCCCCGATTTGCCCAAAACGCTGACGGAGTTGAAGCTGCTGGTGGTGGACGGCAACGCCAGCGTCCGGCAGTCGGTGCGGTATTTGGTGCAATCCTGGGGGATGCACCGGTCGGAGGCTGCGGACGGGGAGACGGCACTGCAGATCTTGCGCCGGGACGCCCGCCGCGGGAAACCGTTCAATTTGGCGATTTTCGACCAAAATTTGTTGATGGGGAGCGGGGAAAATTTGGCGGAAGTCATCCACACGGATTCGGAACTGCAAGACACCAAATTGGTGTTGATGACCTCTATGCGCCGGCTCAATTCGGTGGAGCCGTGGTTGGAGCGGGAACTCGCCACCGGCTACCTGATCAAGCCCGTGCGGGCCTCCCGACTCTTCGACGCCCTGCTGACGGCGATGGCTTCGGAGATCGCGGGGGACGTGGTGGATTTGCACTCGCGGCGCGGCGGGGACGCCGATCGCGGATTTTCGGACGGCCTCCGGGGGGAGGAGGCACCGGCGGATTTGGACGTGCAGATTTTGCTGGCCGAAGATCACCCCATCAACCAACAAGTTCTGTTAAATCAGTTGAGTTTGCTGGGATGCTCGGCGGACTTGGCGGAAAATGGGGAAGAGGTGTTGGAAAGAGTCCGCGATCGCCCTTACGATATTGTGTTTATGGACTGTCAGATGCCCCGCTTGGACGGCTACGCGGCGACCCGGGAACTGCGGCGACGGGAGGGAAGCGATCGCCACACCGTCGTCATTGCCCTGACGGCCCACGCCATGCCAGCGGACCGCGAAAAGTGTCTGGTCGCTGGGATGGACGACTATATTAGCAAACCCATCGCCCAGGAGGAGTTGGAGCAAAAGTTGAAAACCTGGGCGGGCCGCATCCGGGGCGGGTCCCCCCCGCCGTCCGATTCCGAACCCCGGATTCCGGACACCGAACCCGAATCCGCCGACCCCCTAGACTGGGAACGGCTGGAGTCGATTTCCCGCGGCCGGCGGGAATTTCAGCAAAAGTTGCTGACGGCCTTCGTCGGCAACGCTCGGGAGGACTTGGGGCGGCTGCGGGAGGGGATGGAGGCGGAAGATTTCGAGTCCCTGGCCGCGATCGCTCACCGACTCAAGGGGGCCAGCGGCAACGTGGGGGTGTGCCTCCTTCCCCCCCTGGCCCTGGAACTCGAACAGAAGGCTCGGGCTCGAAATGCGGACGGTTGCCGGGGCGCGATCGCTTCCATTCAAGAACAGCTCGACCGGGCTGAAACCTTCATCCGGCGGGAATTTTCGGAGACTTGAGGGTGGACGTCGGGGTGGTCTGTGGTTTACGGTCGAGATGGGGAAATCAATTGATCGTTGAGAGTTGACAATTGATAATTGATCAGGGTCAATTGTTCTGAGTCCCCGATTTCCCATTTCACTCCCCGCTGTTACTCACTCAATTTTGATACCAAAAATGGCGACAATTTTAGTTGTCGATGACGACATCACAACCCAACTGATTTTGCAGAATGCCCTCGAAGAACAGGGGCATGATGTCACGGCGGTCGGAGATGGCACCGCGGCGATCGAATGGGCGGAAAAACTCTCGCCGGAACTGATAATTTGCGACTGGATGCTCCCGGAGACGGACGGTTTGGCGGTGTGCAGACAGATCCGCGATCGCCCCCCCCTGGCCGAAACCTTTTTTATTTTGCTGACGGCTCAAGAACAGATGGACGAGCGCCTCGCCGCCTCGGAATCGACGGTAGACGAGTGGATGACGAAACCGATCGAAATTGACGGCCTGCTGGCGCGGGTGCGCTGTGGCTTGAAAATCAACCGCCTCAACCGACAGTTGCGACGGGCCGAAACCCAGCTTTTTTACGGCGAAAAAATGTCAGGTCTGGGTCAGATGGTTTCCGGCATCGCCCACGAATTGAATAACCCAGTTTCTTTCGTGACCGGGAACGTCAACCACGCCGCAGATTACGCCGGAGATCTGATAGAATTGGTGCAGTTGTACGGGGAGCATTACCCCGAGCCGGACGAAGAAATTCAAGATCAAATCGAAGACATCGACCTGGAATTTCTACTCGAAGATTTTCCCCAACTCCTCGACTCCATCAAAACGGGAACCGATCGCATTCGCCACCTGGTGCAGTGCCTGCGGAATTTTTACAAGGAAGAGGATTCGGAGCTGAAAAACTTTGACCTCCACGCCGGACTCGAAGATATTTTGCAGATCTTGCAGGCGCGACTCAAGGGCAAAAAAGGCCGCCCCATCGAAGTGGTGAAAGAGTTCGGGGAACTGCCGGAAGTGCAGTGCTATCCGGGGCAACTGAATCAGGTGTTGATGAATGTGTTGAGCAACGCGATCGACAGTTTGGATATCTGTCGGGAGCGCGACGCCGATTTCGACCCGGAAATTCGGATTCACATCGGGCAGGAAACCGACTCCGAACCGCCCCAAATCGCGATCCGGATCGGCGACAACGGCGGCGGCATTTCCCCGGACGTGCGCGATCGCATCTTTGAACCCCTGTTCACCACCAAACCGCCGGGGGTGGGGACGGGGATGGGATTGAGCATCAGCCGCCAGATCGTCGTCGAAAACCACGGCGGCACCCTCGACATCGATTCGGAGCCGGGGAAGGGGGCGACGTTCACCGTCAAAATCCCCCGCCGGCAGACCCCCCCGGACTCTTAAAAAATATCGCAGAATTCCGCCTTCAGATCCCGCTCCATCAGCGCCTCCACCGCCTGCTGGGGCGTGATTTTATTGTTGAGCAGGCGGTACACTTGCCGGGAGATGGGGGTCGGAATTTTTTCCCGGTTGGCAATTTCGATCAGCACGTTGGTGGTGTTGACCCCCTCCGCCGTGCTGCCGAGTTCCTCCAACACCCCCTCCAGGGTTTTGCCCTGGGCCAGGCCGTAGCCGACCCGGTAGTTCCGACTCAGGGCACTGTTGCAGGTTGCTAACATATCCCCCAACCCGGACAGGCCGAAAAAGGTTTCCGTCTGCCCCCCCAGGTGGGTGCCGATGCGGATGATCTCCGTCAGGGCGCGGGTCAGCAGGGCGGATTTGGCGTTGATGCCCAATTCCAGGCCGTCGCAGACCCCCGAGGCGATCGCGATCACGTTTTTCAGGGTTCCCCCCAACTCCGTGCCGATGGGGTCGTTGCTGGTGTACACCCGCAGCAAACCGGAGGCGAACACCTTCTGCACCGCTTCGGCCGCCGCCGGGTCGGAACTGGCCACCACCGTCGCCGCCGGCAGGTGGCGATCGATCTCCGCCGACAGGTTCGGCCCGGAGAGGACGACGATGGGATGGTCGGGAAAATCCGCCTCCCAAATTTGGGAGGGGGTACGGGTACTCTCGGGGTCGAGTCCCTTGGTCGCCGTCACGATGGGGACGTGTTCGGGGATGCCGATTTCCTGCAATTTCGCCGCCGTCGCCGCCACCCCTTTCATGGAGATGGCCGAGACGATCAGATCGACGCCATCGACCACTTCTTCGAGGGTGTTGCCCAGACGGCGGGACCACATCTGGATCTGGTGGCCGTTGTGGCCGGCTAACTCGGCCAGGGCCGATCCCCAAGCCCCGGCACCTAAAACCGCCAGGGTAGCCGGTTCGGCGTTGAGGAGTGTTGAAAAGGTTTCGTTGGCTTCTGTCGCTAGATTGGTAGTCATGGGGATAGGGAATAGGGAGTAGGGAGTAGGGAATGGGGAGTCGGGAATGGGGAATGGGGAATGGGGACTTTTCCCACAGCCGAAATTTTAACAGGGAGTTTGAGCCGGTTCCTCACCCGGCGATCGCCCGGACTCCGCCGGAACCGGCAATTCCGGGGCCGGCAATTCATAGTCCGGAATGCAGTTGCGCTTCATATAGTCATGGTACGCCGCCACCTCGCGATCGCACTGTTCTGGACTCCAACCCCCGTACTTCCGCAGGGTTTCCGTCAGCACCGGCAGCAACTCCAACCCATAGCGAGCGTGCATGGCCAGGGTCGTCCGGCGCCGGGTCAGGTCTACCAGGGTGTGGGCCATCTCCGATCGCACCCCGTAGATAATTTGCGCTTTGATATCCGGCAGGGCGGGGGTAATTTTTTCCGCCAACTCCGGGTACTCGTCGGTGAGTTGCAGCACCTCCACAGCCCGAGCTCCGTACATCGAGAAGAGATGGTGGATCGACTTCAGGGGCACTCGGGGGCGGTAGTCGAACAGCGCCTGTCCGAGGCGGGAATCGTCGGGCAAAATCGCACCGGGCAGGGGCTTTTTGTCCGTCTGGCAGGGGGGAACCGATCGCCCCATCTTCCGGAAACTGGCATCGACGAGTTCTTCGGCTACCTGCCGGTAGGTGGTCAGCTTCCCGCCGATCAGGGAAATCAGGTTTTCCACCCCGTCTTTTTTGTGGTCGTAGAGGATATGGTTGCGACTGATGGAGGCCGTCTTTTTGTTCGGATCGACGTAGGGCAGGGGGCGGACGCCGGAGTAGGTGAACTTGACGTCCTGGCGGGACAGTTCCGCCGTGGGGATGATGCCGTTCGTCTCCCGCAGCAGATAATCGATTTCGTCGTCGTCGGCTTTGATGGCGTCCAAATTCTCGTTGAAGTAAATATCCGTGGTGCCGATCAGGTACATCCCCAGCCAGGGCACGATAAAAAACGGGCGCCCGTCGGATTTCGCCTCGACGTAGAGGGAGGTTTCCGGGGCACCGGGGAAGGGATCGACGATGATATGGCTACCCTTGGTGCCGCCGATGTGGCGCTTTTGGGACAGGGGGGAAGCGACTTCTTTTTCCCGGCCCAACTCGCAGATGCGATCGACCCAGGGTCCGGAGGTGTTGATGACGACGGCTTTTTCGCTGCCCTTCACCTCGAAGGGTTCCCCCGTGAGGACATCTTTACACTGCAGGGAGCCGATCCGCTTCCCTTCCCGCCGCAGCCCCGTCACTTCCGCGTAATTGAGGACGGTGGCGCCGGCTTCCGAAGCCGCCAAAATATTTTCCAGACACAGCCGCTCGGCGTGGGCAACTTGTCCGTCGTAATATTGGGCGCCCCCCTTGAGATTTTCGATGTCCAGGGAGCGGAACAACTGCCGGAATTTGGTTTTGGGGAGCATCCGGTGGGTGGGGAGGGTCTTGTCGTAGCTGAAGATATCGTAGAGGATCATGCCCGCCCAGATTTTCCAGTAGGGGCGCGATCGCCCGCCGTACACCGGGACCGTCAACAACAGCGGTTTGACCAGGTGGGGGGCCGTCCGCAGCAGGATTTCCCGCTCTTTGAGGGACTCCCGCACCAGGGGAAATTCAAAATACTCCAAATAGCGCAACCCCCCGTGGACGAGGCGGGTAGACCAACTCGACGTCCCGGAGGCAAAATCTCCCTTTTCGATCAGGATGGTTTTCAGACCTCTCAGCGCCGCATCCCGGGCCGCACCCGCACCGTTGACACCGCCTCCGATCACGATCAAATCGTAGGGTTGCGTTTGAATGGTTTGAAAATCTCGCATGATAATTTCGATCGGTTATCAATTTTTCGATGCCAGGTCGAGAATTGGCGGTGTCACCCGCGAAAACGGCGATCGGGTGAGCCGACAGGTTTCAACTCGCCAACCTCACCCTGATGGTTCCCAAATCAGACGGCTCCGATATTTCTGACTCGAAACCTGACCCGAGCCGGTTCATGGGAGCGTTTCGGCCCGTCGCGGACGGGTTCTCCGATTTCCCGGCAACTTCGGGTATTCAGTTGCACGATAGCGCGACTTTTTCGAGCCGGCCAGTCGGAACGGGGCGGACGGTTCACACCGAAACCACTTCTTTGTCCCCCGCCGTCTGGTGCTGTAGGGACTCGAAGCGCTCGAAGACGTGGTCGGCCCAGCATTTGACGTCGTATTTGACGACGGTTTCGCGCATTTTTGCCATCCGCTGCTTCTGCTCCTCGGCGGGCATGGCCAGGGCTTGTTCGATCGCCTCGTCCATACTCTTGATGGAGTAGGGGTTGGTCAAAATCGCCTCGGGCAGTTCCACCGCCGCCCCGACGAATTCGGAGAGTACCAGGGCTCCGCCGCGATCGCCCCGGGCCACGACGTATTCCTTGGCTACCAGGTTCAACCCGTCCCGCAGCGGCGTCGTCCAGCACACGTCCGCCAGCCGGTAGTAGGAGAACAGCTCGGACAGGGGGATCGGCTGGGTGAACAGCAACGTCGGAATCCAGTCCAATTTGGCGAAGCGGCCGTTAATTTTACCCACCAACTGCTCGATCTGGTGCTGGGCCGTCTTGTACACCCGCATCCCGGCCGCGGCCGAGACGCAGGTCATCACGAACTGAACCTTCCCGTGCAGGTCCGGGCGACGCTGCAACAGGCGCTCGTAGGCTTCGAGCATCTCCCGGTTGCCCTTGACGTAATCCACCCGGCCCGCGGCGATCATCAGTTGGCGCCCGCCGAGTTCGTTCCCCATGACTTGCAGCCGTTCCTGGGTTTCCGGCTTCTCCAACACCGACTCGATGAATCCCGGGTTGGTCCCCACCGGGAAAGCATCAATGTTGACGATCTGACCTTTATATTTGAGTTGGCTCACCACTTCCGGCTCCGCCAAGGCAGTCCCCACGGGGGTGATATGTTCCGGGACGGGTTCGCGTTTCAGAATGTCCACCTCGCACAGGCTGCGGGCGACGTTGACGAAGTTCTCCGAGTAGCGGGGGATGTGGAAGCCGACGATATCGCAGCAGAGCAAACTTTCCACGATTTCCTGCCGCCAGGGGAGGATGTTGAACACGTCCACCGACGGGAAGGGGGTGTGGTGGAAGAAGGCGATCTTGGCGTCGGGCTTCAGTTCCCGGATGTAGCGGGCCGCCAGCCACAAATTGTAGTCGTGAATCCAGATCAGGGCGTCGTCGGCGGCTTCCTCGCAGGCGGCTTCGGCGAACAGGCGGTTGATCGTCTGGAAGTTCTCCCAGTCGGCTGTTTCGGAGGTGAAATGGTAGGGGAACGAGTGCAAAATCGGCCAGAAGGCTTCCTTGGAGGTGATGTGGTAGAAGTGTTTCACCTGGTCAGGGGTGAGGGCGATGCGGCGCACCGCGTAGTTGCCCTCGTCTTCCACCGTCACCCGCTCTTGGAAGTCGGCCTTTTGTTTGGCCGTCACCTGTTTCCACGCCACCCAGGTGCCTTGGTTGACGTTGGCGAAGAAACTTTTCAGGGTGGGGACGATGCCGTTGGGGCTTTTTTTGGCACGGTAGTGGACTTTGCCATTTTCGATGACTTCGTCGTAGGGTTCCCGGTGGTAGAGGATGACGAGTGAAGATTTCATGATTGCTCTCATCTAAAGGTTTGGGTTTGCGAAATTGGGAATCGATCTCGTCGGTCTGAAATCGCCCGAGCGGATCGATTCGGCGACGGTTGAAGCGACGCTAGAACACGGCGCCGTAATGTTTCAAGCCGTCCCAAATTCCAGCCGCCCCGGGGTGGGGGCTGTGATAAACGTTTTTCATTGTTTGGATTTTCTCGACAAGTTTGGGTTCCGAGTTTCCCACGGCAATACTTTTGAGTCCCGTTTCAAATAGGGACCAGTCGTTCAGGGTATCTCCGGCCGCGATCGCCCGATCTTCCGCCCGCCGGTACATCGAGAGCAGTTTCATCAGGGTCGGGCCTTTGGCGATACCCCGGGGGACGACATCCAAAAAGCGATCGGCTGAACGGATGATCTCGAACCCGGCCCGGTCAATTTTTTCGAGGGTCGCCGATCGCAACTCGTCGGGCCGGTAGTAGTAGGAAACTCGATATTGGGGATCGATCTCCTGCGGTTCGAGTCCCGGTTCGCCCGCCAAAAGCTCCCGGACTTGGGCACCGGCATTTCCCCACTTTGCGGCAATCCACTCCTGTATCTCGATTACAGGGGTCAGGGTGCCGTCAAAAACGGTCGTTCCCACGTCTGCGATGATGTAGTCCGGGCGGGGAAAATCCGGTTCCTCGAATAGCGGCTCGACGGCGGCGAGGGTGCGTCCCGTCACGAAGACCAGTTGCAGGCGATCGCGGTGGGTTTGGATGTATTGGTAAAATTCACGGCGCTGCCCTTCGGAACCCCCCAAAAAGGTCCCGTCCAGGTCTGTCGCTAAAATTAGGTGGTCTTTTGATGCCATCACAACTGTCTGTTGACAACGGGTGCCGGTCAAACGGTTAGTTGTCAAACTCCGGTTCGGAGTCGTCTTTCTACCTCGCAGCAAATGTTTTCCGGAGCCGGCTGAGTGAGAGGGGCGGCGGCGACTTGCCGATCGTAATTCGCCAATGCCTCCGACCGGGCCGCACCGTCTAATGAACTACATTTCGATTGACAATTGTGCTTATACTATACCCGATCACCTTAACCTCACGGTTGCAATCCGCTGCTAGAAGTGTAACAAAACTTAATCTCCGTTCGCATCTATCCCAGGAGTGAGGACAGATCCCGGGGCGATCGCGATCCGCGTGTCATCGCCGCCGCCGAGCCGGACCCGTCGGAGGATTGGGTTAGACTGGAATCCGAAAACAGTCGAGTCGAGAGAAAAGGGAAGGGCAGCCTTGGTAACGACAACACAACCCTCAGTCCAACTGGTCGAAGAGAAAACCCAAAATTTGCTAACCTGGGCCGCGACGGTCGAACGCTCCAAAGCCTCCTACTTTGAAAAGGCGCAAATCCTGACCCGCAAGCTCGGCGCCCACTGGCTGGGCGACGGACTCACCCAGATCGGGTTCTGGACGCCCAAACTCACCTCCCAGGTGATGCGGAAACTGGAAATTTACCTGGAAGTCCTCACTCCCCTGGAGGCGATCGATCTGCGGGCCGAACGGCAGGTCGTCCGCTTCCGCCGGGAACGGCTCAACCTCAAACAGCAAGGGGAATACCACTGGGGCATCATCGAAGGCATGGAACCCGGGAGCCGCGATCGCGTCGGTTCCTTCTACTGGCTGCGCTACATCGATCAGGCTGACCGACTCCAGGCCATCCGCGACCCCCTCGCCTACTCCATCCCCTACGGCGTCTTCGGTCCGGCCGAACTCTACGACATGGAAAATCTCCAGGCCACCCGCGCCGACCTCGAATATTTCGCCCGCCGGGGCACCTCCCGCCACCCCACCCTCGACAATTCCGACGACGACATCACGGCCCTGCCCAACCCGCGATTAATTCCCCGCGTCCGCCCCCCCAAAAATATCCTGCAACTGCACGTCGGGACCGCCACCGCCGAAGGCACCCTGGAGGGCCTGACGCGCCTGTACGGCAGAATTTCCGACAAACTCGCCCAAAATATCCCCCTCACCCCGATGGAGGAAAACTACGTCGGCTATGGCGCCGTGCAGCTCCTCCCCATCGAACCCCCCATCGAATACCGGGACGAGTACAGCCCGGAAAGTGAGTTTTTCGCCTTCGTTTCCGAAGATGGCGAAACCCTCGAAATCAACCTCACCAAACCCAACACCCAAGATTGGGGCTACGACGTGCCGATATTGGCGTCTTCGGCCACCAACCCGGCCCTCCTCGGCAGTGTCCGCCCCGATGAAGTGGTGGATTTTATCGCCACGTTGCACAACTTCTCCGCCGGTCCGATTCAACTCATCTACGACCTGGTCTTCGGCCACGCCGACAACCAGTCGGAACTGCTCCTCAACCACCAGTTTCTCAAGGGGCCGAATATGTACGGCCAAGACTTGAACCACCAATTGCCGACGGTGCGGGCGATCTTGCTGGAAATGCAGCGCCGTAAGATCGACACGGGCGCCGACGGCATCCGCGTGGATGGCGGACAGGATTTCCGCTTTTTCAACCCCCTCACCGGTTTTGTGGAACAAGACGACGCCTACCTACTGGCGATGAGCGATGTCGTCCAGGAAATCGGGGGCAACCAGCGGCTGCTGTTCACCATTTTCGAGGACGGCCGACCCTGGCCGGAGGAGGGCTGGGAGGAAATCTCCACCTACCGCGACCTGATCGAACTGCGCCCGGATTCGTTCCAGTGGGGACCGCTGATCTTCGCCCACAACACGCCGACATTGAAGGGATTTTGGGAGCGAAAATGGCGGCGGGTTTGCGAGGTGATGTACCAGGGGGAAAATTGGATCACCGGGTGCGCCAATCACGATACGGTGCGCCGGGGCAATCAGGTGGAGTTGGAGCAGGATATCAATTGGAATTTGGGCGAAACGTTGCTGGAGGTGTTGAAAAATGGCTACGACAACCGGGCGGTGACGCTGTGGGTGTACGGCTTCAGTCCCGGTTTGCCGATGGATTTCATCAACGCCACCACCCGGGCGCCCTGGATGTTTTTCCGCAACACGGATGAGCGCTACGGCGTGAAGGTGGTGTCGGAAGAAATCGGGTTTTTGGATTGGCAGATGACTCCGGAATTGTACGGGCGGGACTATGTCTTTCCGCGTTTGAAAGCGCTGGGATTCGAGCAGTTGGAGCAGCTCAAGGAGTTCGGGAAGGCGCTGCAGCGGGGGATGGCGGACGCCGACTACCACCTGCCGACGGTGGTGGAAGCCTGTCAGGCCTGTTTGGGAGAGTCCACGGAACAGTGCGACATCGAGTATTGGAAGCAGATGAATCGCCCGGAGATGGTGGCGTTTCTGAAGGACCTCGACATTCAGAAGCTGAAGGAATTCGCCCTGAAGTTTATGGAGGATTGTTACGAGCTGTGCAATGTTTCCCACTACGCGAAGGATTTGAATCCCGTGCAGACGCACTTCAACTGGAAGCTGCGCCGCTTCCGCCGCGATCGCATCTGGCTGCGTCAGAACCTGATGGGAACGGACGAGTTTCACAAGATCGGCGACGACACCCGGACGGTGTTTTACGGGGTGCGGGGAAATCCTTACCGCGAGGAAGATCGGGTGGTGATGGTGGCTCACATGGGGGGCTCCCCGATGACGATCGCCGTCGGGGAGTGGCTGGCCCTGGACCTGTCGGAATGGAAGGTGGCGATCGCTTCTCCGGGAGTCGAGTTGGACGACAACCTGGCGGATTTGAACCGGTTTGAACTCAAAGATAGTCAGGGGGTGTTGTTGGTTCCCCAAGCGGGAAAGTGACGCCCGATCCATCCCCCCGGAGGCGGATTGAAAATTGGTGTGATCTCAGGCATATTGATTTTCCGGGGGTTGATGTTAAAGTGAAGGTAAAGGAATGGTAATGGAAACTTCAATCTGATCGGATTGCATGGCCTAACATAAACTTTAGAAAAATTTATTTTTCGCTTTGGTGGCTGTCATGGAACTTAACAATTTTGTCAATCCCCGATATCGCTATCGAGGCCCGGACAAACCCGAAAATTTTCTGTTCAACGCGACTCTGCAAGAATTCGCCCAAAACGTCAGTTATGTCGCCGCTCTGCAAACGGGGGGTAAAATCACCTCCTCCGAATCTTACGAGCAAATTAAAATGGGCTTTAAACAACTAAAAAAGGCACACAAACAACTGAAAATTGAGAAAAGTTGAGACTATTTTTGATATCAATAAAATGGCGGGGATGCGAGGGCATCCCTTTTTTTTGCCGCGCATTTGATCGACATCCCATCCCCGGGAACGGCCGCGGGCCGTCCCGCCGAGGTGGGAACCCGGAGCAGGGTCCGTCCCGGCGGAAAAGGTCGCGGGCGGCGGGGGAGACGATCGCCGCATACCCGTCCCGAGGGACTATCGGGTGGCGATCTCAATTTTCAATTCGGGGTACGATCGCGGCGGAGTTGAGCTAACATAACGACTATTCCACAACTCATAACAAAACTATGTCTCGGCTGCTCAATTTCGGTCTGGCAATTGCGATGGGCGCCCTCAACTACAACTTGTTATCGGAGCGGGTTGTAGCCGAAGCGATCGCCCCCGACCTGGAAATGGTGGACGAATATACCATCGTCGGCCCCACCAGTTTTCTGACGGACTATTCCCCCAGCAATTCCGACGGGACCGTCAATGTCGTGGTCGAAATTCCCACCGGAACGGTCGCCAAGTGGGAGGTGTCCAAGTCCGACGGACATTTGGAGTGGGAAATGAGAGACGGACGGCCCCGCGTCGTCCGCTACCTGGGCTATCCCGGCAACTACGGCATGATCCCCCAATCTTTGCTGCCCTCAGAAATGGGGGGGGACGGCGACCCCCTCGACGCGATCGTTCTCGGTCCGGCGGTGCCACGGGGTTCGGTGGTGCGGGTGAAATTGATCGGCGTGCTCAAACTCCTCGACGGCGGCGAACAGGACGACAAACTGATCGCCGTGATGGTCGATACCCCCCTCTACGAAGTCGATTCCATCGCCGAATTGGAGGAGCAGTTTCCGGGGGCCGCGGCGATCGTCGAAACCTGGTTCGCCAATTATAAAGGACCCGGAGAAATCGAAAGTCTCGGCTACGCGGAACGGGAAGAAGCCCAACAAATTTTGGAAACGGCCGTCAACGCCTATAGCGCCAATTTGAATTGAAAGCGCCAGAGATCAGGAGTCGGGAATCGGGAGTCGGGAATCGTAGGGGCGCAAGCCGAGCGCCCCAATTGCAGAATCGAACCGCATCAACAATTATTAATTATTAATGATTAATTGTTAATTGTTAATTGTTAATTATTCGTTCCGCCCGCACCATCGGCTCTCCGATCATCCGTTTGAGGGTGAACCCGAGCTTTTCGCAGATGTGCTGCATCACCCGGTTGTCAGTCAAAATTTCGGCGACGATGCGGTTGAGTTTTTCCTCGCGGCCGATGTGCAGCAGTTGTTTGAGCAACTCCGTCCCCAACCCCTGCCGCTGGAAGGCATCGCTGACGAGGAGGGAAAATTCGGCGTCGTCGGTCCCGTAGACCCGGCTGAGTCGCCCGATCCCGATTAGTTGTCGCTCTCCGGTTTCCGGGTCTGCGTATTCCCCGACCAGGGCCATCTCGCGGTTGTAGTCGATGAAACAGAGGCGGGAGAGGCGATCGTGGGCGACCCGGGAACTGAGCTTGATCAGGTGGGCGTAGCGCAGGTAGACGCTCTCCTCCGACAGACCTTCGTGGAACTTGACGGCCATCGGCTCGTCTTCCGGGCTGATGGGGCGGATGGCGATCGCCGTCCCCTGTTGAGAAACCCAGCGGGTGACGTATTGATGGGGATAGGGGCGGATCGCCGGTTTGGACAGTTGCGCTTCCGGCGTGTCGGGGTCGTGCAGCACCACCCGCGCATCCAGCGCCACCAGCCGATCTTCGGACGCCAGCAGCGGGTTGATGTCGATTTCCTTGATCCAGGGCTGCTCCACCACCAGATGAGAAAAGCGCACCATCAGCAGTTCCAGGGCTTCGATATCCACCGGGGGCCGCCCCCGCACCCCCAGCAGGGCTTTGTAGATTTTGGTCTGTTCCATCATCCGCCGCGCCAGGGTGGTATTGAGCGGCGGCAGGGCCAAGGTGCGGTCTTTGAACACCTCCACCAGTTGCCCCCCCGTGCCAAATAACAGCACCGGGCCGAATTGGGGGTCGAGGCTGCTGCCGATTATCAATTCGTAGCCGTCCAATTGCAACATCTCCTGGACGGTGACGCCCTGGAAGTGCTCGGCGCCGACTTTTTTCTCCACGGATGTGGCGATCGCTTCAAAGGCCCCCCTCACCTGCTCCGCCCCGCTCAAATTCAACTTCACCCCCCCCACGTCCGTTTTGTGGGTGATGGTTTCCGAGAGCAACTTCAGCACCACCGGATAACCGATCGCCTCGGCGGCGGCTACCGCATCCTCCGCCGTGCGGGCGATGCGGGTTTCCACAATCGGAATGTCGTAGGACGCGAGCAGTTGTTTGGACTCGAACTCGGTGAGCAGGGTGCGCCCGTCTTGGCGGACTTTTTCGATCAAATCCCGGGCCGTTTCAAAGGTGAACAAATGGTCTTGAGCCACCGCCACCGTCGGCGTTTCGTACAACCCCCGCAAGTTGTAGGTGTAGCGGCACATATAATTAAACATCCGCACCGCCGTGTCCGGGTAGGGGAAGGTGGCGATGTTAGCCTGGTTGAGGATCTTGGCACCCGCCGCCACCTCCGCCCCCCCCATCCAACTGGCGAGGATCGGTTTTTTGCGGCCCTGCAGGGCGTGGAACTTCAGTTGTTCGGCGGTCTGGGTGGGATCGGTCATCGCCTGGGGCGTCAGGATCACCAGCAGGCCGTCCCCGTTGGGATCTTTGGCGGCAATTTCAAAGGCTTTGGCGTAGCGTTCCGGGTCTGCGTCCCCCAAAATGTCGATGGGGTTGCTGTGGCTCCACTGGGGGGGCAGCACTTGGTTGAGGGCCTCGGTGGTTTCCGAGGAGAGCTGGGCCAGGGTTCCCCCTTCGACCAGCAGGGTGTCCGTCGTCAGCACCCCCGGCCCGCCGGCGTTGGTGAGGATGGTCAGCCGCGGGCCTTTGGGGCGGGGCTGTTTGGCCAGCAGTTCGGACAGGGAGAACAGGTGGGCGATGTGGTACACCCGCAGCACCCCGCAGCGTCGGAAGGCGGCATCTAAAACGTCGTCGCTCCCGGCCAGGGCGCCGGTGTGGGAGGCGGCGGCTTTGGCGGCGGCTTCGGTGCGGCCCGCTTTGATGACGATGATCGGTTTGGTGAGGGCGACTTCCCGGGCCGCGGACAGGAACGATCGCGCGTCCCCGATGGATTCCATGTAGATGACGATGCTGGTGGTGTTGGGGTCGTTCCCCAGGTAATAAATCAGGTCGCCCCAACCGACGTCGAGCATCGAGCCGATGGAGACGAAGGCGCTGAAGCCGACGTTTTCCTGAAAACTCCAGTCCAAAATGGAGGTGCACAGGGCCCCGCTTTGGCTGATGAAGCCGACGTGGCCGGGGATGGCCATCGCGCTGGCGAAGGTGGCGTTGAGTCCGGAGATGGGGTTCATCACCCCGAGGCAGTTGGGGCCGATGATTCGCATCTGGCTCCGGCGGGCGCATTCGAGGATCTCTCGCTCTAATTCCACCCCGGCCGGGCCGATTTCTTTGAACCCGGCCGACAGGATGATGGCGCCTTTGACCCCGGCCGCGGCGCACTGGCGCACCACGTCGGGCACGGTGGGGGCCGGGGTGACGATAATCGCCAGGTCTACGGGTTCGGGGACTTCGGCGATGCTCGGGTAGGCTTTGATGCCCAAAACGCTGCCCCGGTTGGGGTTGACTGGGAAAACGGTTCCCCCGAAGGGATTGCTGATCAGGTTCCAGAGCAGGGTACGGCCGACGCTGTTGCGCTTCTCGGTGGCCCCGATGACGGCGACGGTTTTGGGGGAGAAGATGGCGCTGAGGGGTTGATATTCGTAGCGTAGGATGTCATGAGCCGGATCGGTGGTTCGGGATGGGGTGGCCTGCATAAACCATTCCTCGTTGTCGTGTCAACTGTGACGGGTTGTGTTGGGGTCGAGTTGGGGATCGGGTGTCCGATGGGGGTGGGGGGAGTATTTATTCACAAGTATAGTCCGCATTGATTCCAACCGGCCAGATAAATTGGAATTTTTCTAAGTTGATAGGGGTTCTCGGAGACGGGCCGGCGGGGGGCGGCCGGGACTCATTTTTGGGAAGTTGTGAGGAGGCGATCGCTAAGTTAAAAAAAGTTTAATTTTTGACGGCCTGAATCGGTGTCCCGCAATACAATTTTAAATTTTAAATGGGACGGACATTGCATTGAAATGCGGGTCGGAGGGGCGCGATCGCGGTGTCAGTCCCTTGAAATTGATGCGATCGCCCTTTCCGTTTCACCCCGGCGCGGGCATCGAATTGCCGGCTATTCTAAAATGATGTAAACGCCCCGTCGGTTTTGTAAATTTTCGTGAATCGATGTTGCCGTTTCTCCAGAATTGGGACGGCGATTTTGTCCGTTGCAATATATTAAGAATTGAAAACTTTTGTCATAAAATATTGACGGCTGTCAAGTCGGCGATCATACAATAAACTCATGAAAACTGTGGATGTTTTTATAACGATTTAAGATCGGAGAATTTCCGGCTACAGAGTCGCTCAAAGCCGTCGGTCGTTTAGGCAGATAGCCCGTCTATCAATGGGGGTCTGGCGAGCGATCGAGTCGGGTTAAAATTGCTCGATTCGAGTGGAAATTGGGCGGAGGATGTTGATCGCAAAATTCGGAGCGCACCGTCGATGGATGAGAGTCGAGTTGGAACGCCTCGCGGTTTCGAGCACCTTTTGGGGTCGCAAGGTGCTGCGCGTCCACTTAGACGGCGTTTTTCCCCCGGAAAGTATCGTGCAAATTAAAAAACAAATTTTGCAGGTGACGGGTCTGCCCGCGAGTCGAGAAACGGCCGCGATCGCCGACCGGGAGATTTGCGCCGACGAGCTGGCGAAAATGTTGGTGATCTGGCGGTTCTTGGAGCAGGTCAATTATCTGATTCACGAGCGGATGAAATCCGGGGTGCTGCCCCTGAGAGCCACGCCCATTTTGCCCCGTTAAAACGAATGAAAAAGCGATCGCTGTTGGCGACCGGGCGGAGAGTCTCGCGGGGACCCTCCGCCCGATTGTTGTGGGAATTTGACGGAGTTAGACGGTATATCCTGTTACCGGAATTCTCCGACCCCCCATCCCGGCGATCGTGAAATCAACACTTGAGAGGTTCCCGTTTTAATTTTTTTTTGCTACCCTAGTCAGATTGAATCTCGGCGCACCATCCCGGCGATCGCCGCTTTCGCGATCGCCCCCGGAATATTGTTGAAAACAATCTTAAGAATAACTGTAAAAGCTACACCACTCTCGGCATCTGAAATAAGATGATCGGTGAAATCATCTATCCCCTCGGCAACTGTCCTATCAGAGGCACCCACATGGTTAACAAAGTTACCAACATCGAAGAGCTAGAGAACCTCATTCAACGGGTGAAAGCGGCGCAGCAGACTTTCGCCGGCTTTTCCCAGGAGCAAATCGACCACATCTTCAAGAAAGCGGCCCTGGCCGCCAACGCCGCCCGCATCCCCCTGGCGAAACTGGCTGTGGAAGAGACGGGCATGGGGGTGGTCGAGGATAAAGTGATCAAAAATCACTTCGCCTCCGAAATCATCTACAACAAGTACAAACACGAAAAAACCTGTGGGGTGATCGAGGAAGACAAATCCTTCGGGTTCCAGAAAATCGCCGAACCCGTCGGCGTCCTGGCCGGCATCGTCCCCACCACCAACCCCACCTCCACCGCAGTTTTCAAGGCCCTGATCGCCCTGAAAACCCGCAACGGCATCATTTTCTCCCCCCACCCCCGCGCCCGCAAATGCACCAACGAGGCGGCGCGGGTGGTCCGGGATGCGGCGGCCGAAGCCGGGGCGCCCGAAGATATCATCGGCTGGATCGACGAACCCACCGTCCCCCTCTCCCAGGCGCTGATGCAGCACCACGATATCAAGCTGATCCTCGCCACGGGAGGCCCGGGGATGGTGCGGGCGGCTTACTCCTCCGGACGCCCCTCCCTCGGCGTGGGGGCGGGCAACACCCCGGCTTTGATCGACGAGTCCGCCCACATCAAAATGGCGGTATCCTCCATTATCCTCAGTAAGACCTTCGACAACGGCATGATCTGCGCCAGCGAACAGTCCGTGGTGGTGGTGGATTCCATCTACGATCGCGTCCGGGCTGAATTTATCGCCCGCGGCGCCTATTTCCTCACCCCCGAGGAAACCGATCGCATGGCCGATGTCATTTTCGTTGACGGCCACCTGAACCCGGAAATCGTCGGCCAGCCGGTGACGAAGTTGGGCGCAATGGCCGGACTCGACCTGCCCGAAAATACCCGGGTGATTATCGGGGAACGCCCCGAAATCGACGACGACGACCCCTTCGCCCACGAAAAACTGTCCCCCGTCCTGGTCATGTACCGGGCGCAGGACTTCGAGGATGCGGTCGAGAAGGCTGAACGCCTGGTGGAATTGGGCGGACGCGGCCACACCGCCGCCCTCTATACCTCCCCCCGCAATACCGAACACATCAAGCGGTTCGAGGACAAGGTGGAGACGGCCCGGGTGCTGATCAACACTCCCTCTTCCCAGGGGGCGATCGGCGACATCTACAACTTCCGCCTCGACCCCTCCCTCACCCTCGGATGCGGGACTTGGGGCGGCAACTCCATCAGCGAAAACGTCGAACCCCACCACTTGATGAACGTCAAAACTGTGGCGGAACGGCGGGAAAATATGCTCTGGTTCCGGGTTCCCCCGAAAATCTACTTTAAATACGGGTCGCTTCCGGTGGCCCTGCGGGAGTTGATCGGCCGGAAGCGGGCGTTCATCGTCACCGACAAACCCCTGTTCGACCTGGGCATCACTGCCACTTTGGAAGCGGTTCTGGAGGAGATCGGCCTCAAATACGACGTCTTCTACGACGTCGAACCCGACCCCTCCCTGGATACGGTGCAGCGGGGGTTGACCCTGATGAATACCTTTGAGCCCGATGTCATCATCGCCATCGGCGGCGGGTCCCCGATGGACGCGGCTAAGATCATGTGGCTGATGTACGAACACCCCGACATCGAATTTGAGGGTCTGGCGATGCGGTTCATGGACATCCGCAAGCGGGTGTACGAGTTGCCGCCGTTGGGAGAAAAGGCGATGATGGTCGCCATCCCCACCACGTCGGGAACGGGTTCCGAGGTGACGCCGTTTGCCGTCGTCACGGACCGCCGCAACAATATCAAGTATCCCCTGGCCGACTACGCCCTGACTCCCAATATGGCGATCGTCGATCCGGAGTTGGTGTTAAATATGCCCAAGAGTCTCACCGCTTTCGGCGGCGTCGATGCCCTCACCCACGCCACGGAAGCCTTCGTGTCCGTGCTGGCATCTGAGTACACCAACGGCATGGCTTTGGAGGCGATTCGGCTGATTTTCAAATACCTGCCGAGTGCCTACGAAAATGGTGCCAACGATCCCAAGGCGCGGGAGAAAATGCACTACGCCGCCACGATGGCGGGAATGGCTTTCGCCAACGGCTTCCTGGGCATCTGCCACTCGGTGGCCCACCAGTTGGGTGCGACTTTCCACATCCCCCACGGTCTGGCTAACGCGCTGATGATTACCCATGTCATCCGCTACAATGCCACCGACGCGCCGTTTAAGCAGGCGACGTTCTCCCAATATAAATATCCCAATGCGAAGTGGCGCTATTCCCGGATTGCGGATTACCTGCACCTGGGCGGCGAGACGGAGGATGAAAAGGTGGATCGGCTGATTTTGGCGATCGACGAATTGAAGCGGAAAGTCGGCATCCCCGCCGCCATGAAGGATGTGGTCAAGGAAAGCGAAGCCGAGTTCTTGATTAAAGTCGATGAAGTGGCAGATCAGGCTTTCGACGACCAATGTACGGGGGCCAATCCCCGTTATCCTCTCATTCAAGATCTCAAGCAACTGATCCTGGATTCCTACTACGGGCGCCCGGTGGTGGCGCCGGAGAATAACGGTCAGACGGTGTTCCCCGAGTTTGGCCCGCAACCGGTGATGATGGGCGGATAATTGTTCTGTCCCTTTATTTTTCAGCCCCTCTCCTTTTTGAGGAGGGGGGTTTTATAGCGGTTTTCGCTTTAAAATGATGATGGTGCGTTCCCTTTTTGGCTGTTACAGTATCGTCGCCATTCAAAAACCGAATTGCAACCGATGTGTCCAAAGCCGTCTCACCACTCATTTTCATCAACCTGCCGACAATCTTTGATAATTGCTTGCCAGATCTCCTCTGCCTCGGAGTCACTTAAAATTCCGGCAAACTTGGCCAGGGGGTGTTGTTCTCGGACTGCCTTCACCCGATGTAAAAAATCGAGGAGAGTTGGCACCAAATCATCTGGCGCTTCCTGAATTTCTTGGAGCAACTGTTCGCGATTTGTCATCTTGTTAACACTCTTTATTAATGAATTAAAATTGAGCCTGACTTTGCTTTTTTATGGCGTTTAGCGCTCGAAGTGGGAGCGGGGACTTGAACATTATAGCGTGAAGCTTGACGCGATCGCCCAATTCCGCAAGAAAACCTATGAACCCAACTGTTTCTGCCAGCGATCGCTACCAGTGCAGAGAAAGGCGATCGCTCCCCAAATGTAGGGTGTGTGACCCTCTAGCACAAATATAGGAATAGTTTAGCTTAACTCAGATTCCATAAAATCTATAAACTCTAAAATATTTCGAGATTGACCCGGTTCGACGTTGATTTCTGAACCCATATGAACAGGATGGGGAAAATTGGGTAAATCCGGAAAATGCTTGACACTATCCCAGCGTTTTCTCAGGACTTGTTTGGAGTGATCCATCCATTGGTAGCGATAATCTAACGTTAAAATTTGGTTGTTTTGAAGGGTGAATGATTCAGCCATTTCTCAAAAGTCGCTGTTGATCAGGGTCAAACGAACCCGAAAGTAGCCGCGATCGAGGATAATTCGCTCATCACCAATCTCGATCGCACTAATGATTGGGCTACTCACCAGCTTTTCTTTAACGGCAACAATATATTGTTCTAAATTCATACTTTGTCAGAGAGTTTAACTTGAGTGAAAGTTAGCATTTCATAATAAGTATTCCACTCAAAAAAATCGATTGAATCTCCGAGTTTGCCAGCCTGGAATTGCTGATAAAATTCCGTCGATGACATCTGATATTTGTTTTCAAAAAAATTTAGTTTGTCTTCCAAATTTTCCATCTGTTTTTCCAGGGAATACTTTTGGACTTCTCGTTCCAGATATTGCCGTTCATCATCAGATAACGACAAAATAACTTGGGCCAAAGATTGGATCAATTTTTGATTCATAATACCCCTCAAGTTTGATGAATAAGATGCTCTCACAGTTTCCGATGCAGAAACCGATAACATCCACCCCTGTTGCTGTTCTTGGTCGGACTGGCGGGTAGATATCCCCAAATATAGATCGGCTCTTTATTTTAACACATTCATACAAATGATAGGAGGGGACAATAACCGGCGATCGCTCCCCAGATGTAGGGTGTGTGACCCTCTTATCAATAATGGTAAAAACCCGCATCTCTCGGCTGAGAAT
>NZ_JAYFER010000133.1:0-510 GCF_055795065.1 Lyngbya sp. CCY1209 | reverse complement strand
GAAGGCGATGAAGGAGAATCTGCTCCTAATAACTCGACCACTGCCAACCATCTATGACTAACCGAAAGGTAAACATCTGCCATGAACCCTCGAAACCATTGGGTATCGAAAACAGATTGACTACGGTGCTGCTCGAATGAGTATGTGGAAAAGTGGAAGATTTTTCAAACTATCCACACAGACCCTTAAAAGTACACCGGGGGACAGGATGAGTCTAAGGATGGAATACCCATATAGATGGAACGAAATAACCCCATGTTGGCTCTTGCTTAATGGTCGATTAGGCAAGTAGTGAAGGCAATAGCCACAAGTGTAAGCGCAAGCCACATGGGGGTGAGATGTGACCAGAAGCCAACGCCCAGATGTAATGTTTGGGATATGCAGACGGGTCACGGTTCAGACGTAAGATGGAGATTTGAGTAGCAATAATGGCGTCTAGTCAAACTAAAGGATTCGGCAAACCGAAACCAATGGTCACTAAGAATGCATGGAGAGCTATCAATTGGGCAA
>NZ_JAYFER010000132.1:0-8079 GCF_055795065.1 Lyngbya sp. CCY1209 | reverse complement strand
CAGTTGTGTAGCACAAGCTTCTAGCTTGTCGTAGATACAGTTGTGTAGCACAAGCTTCTAGCTTGTCGTAGATACAGGCAAGATGCCCGGGCTACAAAACTCTAAAATTGGAGGGCGATAGAATGCCCACCTAACGGCATCAGGTGGGCTAAATTTACCTCTGGAAATGAACCGAAATTCGATTAATCCAAATATCCCATCAACAGATCCGGATCGTCGATATCGTTGGAGGCGATGGGACGATTCATCACCATCGAAGAAATCTGCAATTGAGTCATTCCGATCGGACGGTTCGACATTACTCCCGTCCCTTCTTCGGGTTGAATTAATGTCACCGATACGGTATTATTCGCCTTGGCGATGGGGCGGTTTGCCGTCAGCATTCCCGCCACTTGCAACTTCGTTTGTTCCACGGGGCGATTGTGAACCATCATGTTGGGCTGGGACACCTGAATTTGGGTGGGTGCCGAGTTGCCTTCTTGGGTGGGTTTGGTAGCCACGTCTAATTTCTCCTGTTTGGTATCTGATTCTTTTTCATTTTCAGCCGTTTCGGTTACGGCTTCAACAGATTCTGTTTCAGTCGTTTCAGCTTGAGTCAATTCCTCTTTAGACTGATTCTCCGCATCCTTTTTTGTAGTGCTACGGGTTCGTCTACTTGTGGTCCTCCTATTTGAACTAGAAGAGCTGGCAGCCATACTTAAATACCTTACTTATCAAACGGGACTCGCCCATCGATGCGAGACAACTCGCCCTATCAGCCTCGTCCCTTTTATTATTCTAGCTTTTTATGTTCCCCTCTTCCCCGCGCCTCACGGCTGACGGTGCGATCTGACTAAAAATCGGTCAAAGGTAAACGGATTATAAAATACATCGGACACAAAGTAAACGGGGCGTAACAAAAAATAACTTTTTGCAACGATAAGTAACTAAAATCCCTGGAAGCCCGTCCCCCCGACCCGAGCCACGGGCGCGATCGCGGTATCGGGACGGGGGTGCGATCGCCCGCAGACAACAGGACACCCCGCCAATTCTCTCATCCGACCGATTCCGGCAACTTTTCTCAATAAATATTATCAAATTTTAAATACTTGTTTAATTTTTTTTACAAACCCCTCTTAAATCCTTTGCTATATTGGTGGTACAGACAGGAAGGATGTCCCACCCGTACCAACTACCTTATCACATATCGAGGGTTCGGCTCATGTTCGATCTGAATGCAATTCTAAAAACTGCCTCTCTGACTTCAGATGTAACCGATCTGGTTTCAGATTTGGTCGGAAAAAAAGAACGCCAAGTCCGAAAAATCAAGTTTTTTCGCTACAAGGAAGGCAATCTCGGCATCGCATTTTTTGACAGTCAAACCATCCACGGGGAATATTGGATTGAAAATATCCCGGTTCCGGCGGAATACGAACCCGTTTTCGAGGCGAGTGGGTTCGATATCGGAACCAAATATGATGTCGTGTTGCTGGGGTTGCAGCCGTTTTCTGCGGACAAAAAAGTGTTGAGAACTCCGGCAATTCAGAAGCGTCTGTTATCGGTTATTTTTGAGGCGATCGCCTAAATTGACTGTCGCCGACGTGCGATCGCTCCTCATCTGAATTTTATCAATAAGGGCGATCGCTCCCCCATTTAAAATGCTGTCCGTTGCCATCATTTTTGGAGTGCCTATCCCATCATGAATGAATCCGCAAGCGAATATCAATCAAAGATACTGGATCTGGCGACAAATCGTTACCTGGATCAAATCGCTCCTCCTTCCGAAGATAATCTCAAATATATAGAATCTAACGTCGATGAAGTAGTCTGGAAGGTGGCAACCCAAATCTATCAACAGAGCGGTTTTAAAGCCGATTTAACGAGAGTCAAAGATATCGTGATTTCTCGCATTGAAAATATGAGGCTTCAACTTAAGCTTCAAGCCGAACAAGAGGCGGCAGAAGAAGCCCAACGTGCCGCTAAGTTGCGGGCAGAAGAAGAACGAAAAGCGGCAGAAGAAGCCCAACGTGCCGCCCAATTGCGGGCAGAAGCGGAACGAAGGGCGGCAGAAGAAGCCCAACGTGCCGCCCAATTGCGGGCAGAAGAAGAACGAAGGGCGGCAGAAGCAGCCAAGCGTGTCGCCGAGTTGCTAGAGAAATTTGATGGCAATCAAAATAAAGTCGAAATTTTTATCAAAATACAAAAGATAGTTTCAGAACAATTGGAAATCGACGAAGAAGCCATCACTTTGGATAGTGATATCTATCGAGATCTTGATGCAGACTCCTTGGATGTTTTTGAACTAATTATGGCTGTGGAAGAGGAATTTGATGTGGACATAAAAGATATAGAAAAAGAAAAATTTTTGTGGAATGAGGTACGGGAAAGTCCTGCTAATTGCCCCGATGAGGATGGCTTTCATTTTGTCAAATTTAATGATGCTTGTACGGTCAAAAATTTGCTCGGTATTTTGAACAAAAAAATCGAAGAAAAAAATAAATATCGTCGCGTTTTGAAAGGTTGCAATGGAGATGCCAGAAAAGCAAATACATTTTTTAAAATTAAATCAATTATTGCTGAATCATTCGATTCAAATGCAACGGATATTGATTTAGATACTCATATATCTGACGTTCTCAATATCGATGAAATTGATACCAGAATACTCGCCAAAAATTTACAATGTCAATTTGATATTGATATGCCAGGTAAAAAGCTTGATTCCGTGAAAAAGTGGTTGCTATCACCTGTTTGTCAGACTCTGGATAATTATAATCCTATATCATGTTATATCAGAGAATTGCTTGATTATGTTTATGATAAAATTTGCGAAAATGATGCAATTTATAATTTGGCAAACACATTGAATGTAAATAAAAGAAAAGCCAAAATTTTGGAAAAAATAAAAAAAATTATTGCCGGTCAATTGAGAGTTGATGAAGATGAAGTGAATTTGCAAAGTCATATATATCGGGATTTTCAAGTCGATGACAGTGAATCACAAATCAAAAAAATTTTCGTGGCGCTAGAAAATGAATTTTATATCCAAATACCAGAAAAAACACGAGAGAAATTTTTATGGCATAAGCGACCTTGGAATGTTGATAATAAGTCTGATGGTTTTAGTTATCATTATATTCAATTCAACGATTCTTGTACCGTTGGAGAGTTGCTCAACTCCATTTATAAAGAGATTTGTGAACTCGATGAAATTTATCCTTGGCTAGAGCTATTTGATGGCGATAAAAGCAAAGCTAAAATTTTTGTGCGACTCCGAAAAGTCATTGCTCAAGAAGCAGAAATAGACGAAGAATATGTCAGATTAGACAGTCATATCGGAAACGACTTGCATGTAGATGAATTAGATGTATTTAATCTGGCTATGGCTGTGGAAGAGGAATTTGATATGGAAATACCAGAGGAAATTTTGGGATCTGTTGAAAAGTGGCCCCCATCCTACAGTAGCTCTAATTGTTTCCGTGATCGGGTTCCTGTAGGCAGAGTTGGAGAATTGCTCGATTATATTTATCAGAAAATCTATGAAACTACAGAAACAGAATAGAATCTGTCCTGGGTTCTGGTCATGCTTCAACTACGGCGATGGTGTCGCACAAATGAGGGACTTGCCAATGGCGCGATCGCCGTGTTAAACCTGACTCAATCGTGCGATCGCAAATGGGTAAAATCATCATGGAATCAGTCCCTTATATTTTTATCGGTGGCGGCGGACTTTCAGCCGTCCGAGTCCTAGAAACCTTCGAGGCTTTCGGAGGTTCGACAACCGCGTTAAAAACAGATATCGCAGAAAACACGAGTTATCACGCTTCTATTGACGGGATTCGTTCGATACCCACCCTGATGCTTGGGGATACATCCGGCGAGTTTCCGGTTTTTTTCGATACGAGTTTTGAACAGCAGTGAATCTGTCCCAAATCTCACCCATTCAAAGCCCCCAGAATTGGGGGTTTGGGGGCGAGAAGATTTTCAAATTCTTTCCGATTGCCATATCTTGACTCAATCGCGCGATCGCAAATGGATCAAATCATCCTCACCCATTCAAAGCCCCCAGAATTGGGGGTTTGGGGGCGAGAATATCTTCCAATTTTAGACCCGCCTTGAAATGAATTTCAAGGCTAATAGCAAAAGTCCACTCAAGTGGACTCGGGATCGGCGATCGCGTCCTCACACTGAGTCAGTTGCTATATTTCCGATTGCCCTATCTTTGTTCAAAAATTTGTGATATACTTTTTTGATAATGGAAGTGGTGAAAAATTTTTTATATCAGATCCGCTTATTTGACCGCATAACTTCCCCAATCATCTTTAGATGATTTGAGCTATTAGCTTTGGAATTGATTCCAAAGCGGTCTTGCATATCCCACCCCGGTCAGTTCCGAGCATTCAACCGGATTTGATATTATTTTCACAAATATTCCAATTGTGAAAGATGATAGCTTAATTTTATCTCCCAATCCCACCCATGTCAACCCCCGAACCCGGCGCTTAAACATTTCTTAAAAAAAATCGAGGTTTTGCATGGCTTATTCCCTCCAAAAACTGCTCAGTTTTGAAGCCTTCGTCAGTCAATATGCTAACAACCCCCGTTACGAACTCGCGGACGGAGAATTGATCGATATGGAACCCACAGGCGATCGCGAAACCGTCAGCGGTAAACTGGCGACTCAAATCGGCATTGCCATCGCCGCAGCGAAGCTGCCCTGGTTCATTCCCCGCACTTGTTTGATCCGCCCTTTCGCCGATGCAATAACAGCCCGCCGTCCCGACGTTATCGTACTAGATGAAACCGCGATCGCCAACGAACCCCTGTGGCAAACAGAACCCGTGATAACCCTCGGGAGAACCATCAAATTGGCGGTAGAAGTCGTCAGCACCAACTGGGAAACCGACTACGCCCGAAAAGTCGAAGAATACGCCCTATTTGGCATTCCCGAATATTGGATTGTTGACTATCGCGGCTTGGGCGGCGTCGCATTTATCGGCAAACCCAAACAACCCACCGTCACCGTCTGCCAACTGGTCGGCGAAGATTATACCCAACGACAATTCCGCCTCGGCGAACCGATCGCCTCTCCCCGATTCGAGAACCTGCAACTTCGCCTCGATGACGTTCTGCCCCGCTTCGGAAGTCAACTTCGGCGCTCAGACGATATACTATAAAAACGTCAAAAAGTCGGTTTCCGAAATATGGTGCAATTCGACCTCCGAGCCCCCTTCCAACCCACCGGCGACCAACCCAAGGCGATCGCCCAATTGGTCAACAGCATCGAATCCGGACACCCCTTCACCACCCTGCTGGGGGCGACGGGCACCGGGAAAACCTTCACCATCGCCGCCGCGATCGCCCAATTGGGCCGCCCCACCCTCGTCCTCGCCCACAACAAAACCCTCGCCGCCCAACTTTGCAACGAATTGCGGGATTTTTTCCCCAACAATGCCGTCGAATATTTCATCAGTTATTACGACTATTATCAGCCGGAAGCCTACATCCCCGTCACCGACACTTACATCGAAAAAAGTGCCGCCATCAACGACGAAATCGATATGCTGCGGCACTCCGCCACGCGATCGCTCTTTGAACGCCGGGATGCGATCGTCGTCGCCTCCATCAGTTGCATTTACGGCCTCGGAATCCCCACCGAATACCTCAACGCCGCCATCCCCCTGCGGGTGGGGGAAGACCTCGACCAGCGGCAATTATTGCGGGATCTCGCATCCATACAATACCGCCGCAACGACACCGAATTGACTCGCGGACGGTTTCGAGTTCGGGGGGACGTTTTGGAAATAGGTCCCGCCTACGAAGACCGGATCATCCGGGTGGAATTTTTCGGCGATGAAATCGACGCCATCCGCTACATCGACCCCGTGACGGGCAACGTTTTGCAGAGTTTGGAGGGGTTGAATATTTACCCCGCCCGACACTTCGTCACCCCCGAAGATCGCCTCGAAGAAGCCTGCGACGCGATCGCGGACGAACTCAAACAGCGATTAGAAGAATTGGAAAAAGCCGGCAAACTTTTGGAGGCCCAACGCCTCGACCAGCGAACCCGCTACGACTTGGAAATGTTGCGGGAAGTGGGCTACTGCAACGGGGTGGAAAACTACTCCCGCCACCTCGCCGGACGCCTCCCCGGTTCCCCCCCGGAATGTCTGGTCGATTATTTCCCGGACGATTGGTTATTGGTGGTCGATGAATCCCACGTCACCGTCCCCCAAATTCGGGGAATGTACAACGGCGACCAAGCCAGAAAAAAGGTGCTGATCGACCACGGGTTCCGCCTTCCCAGTGCGGCGGACAACCGGCCTTTAAAAGCCGATGAATTTTGGCAAAAAGTCGGACAGTGTATTTTCGTTTCCGCGACGCCGGGAGACTGGGAAATCGAACAGTCTCAGGGTCGGGTTGTCGAACAAATTATCCGCCCCACGGGGGTCGTCGATCCGGAATTGTTCGTGCGTCCGACGGAGGGTCAGGTTGATGATTTAATTGCTGAAATTCAGGAACGGGCAGCGCGAGATGAACGGGTATTGGTGACGACGTTAACCAAGCGGATGGCGGAGGATCTGACGGAGTATTTTCAAGATCGGGGAATTCGAGTCCGTTACCTGCACTCGGAGATTCAACCCATCGAACGGATCGAAATTATTCAAGCCCTGCAACAGGGGGAATTCGACGTTTTAATCGGGGTGAATTTGTTGCGGGAGGGGTTGGATTTGCCCCAGGTGTCTCTGGTGGCGATTTTGGATGCGGATAAGGAGGGTTTTCTGCGGGCGACGCGATCGCTTATCCAGACCATCGGACGGGCGGCGCGGCACGTTCGCGGGCGGGCAATTTTGTACGCGGACAACATGACCGACAGCATGATCCGGGCGATCGACGAGACGAACCGGCGGCGGACAATTCAACTCGAATATAACGAAAAACACGGGATTACCCCCCAACCCATTGTCAAAAAATCTCGCAATGCGATTTTGGCGTTTTTGGATGTCTCTCGGCGGCTGAATGCCCGGGAAATTGAGGAGGCTTACGAACAGGCGGACGAGTTGCCCCTGGAACAGATTCCGGGCCTGATCGAACAGTTGGAAAACCAGATGAAGGAGGCGGCGAAGCAGTTGGAATTTGAAGAGGCGGCAAAACTGCGCGATCGCATCCGGTTATTGCGAGATAAATTGGTGGGCCGTTAATTGATTTTTTTATTTTTTGGACTCGGCGGCGGCGATTTTTTTTCGGGAAAGGCTTGCTTTTTGAAAAATTTTCTGATAGACTATGAGATAATGGAAGTGGTGCTAAAAATATTATTTTTTCAAATACTCCCATTATGAAGGATGATGTCAATATCTTACCCCGCAGCCGCCCATCTTGTCAACCCAATTCATCGGCGGGGCGAAAAATTTAACAAAACTTAAAAATCCGCCGATTAATTGTTACAGGAATTGAGAAGATGACTCCCCAATCTCAACTGACATTAACTGAATTTTTAGAAGATCCGCAGTACGGCGATCGCCACGAGTTTATCAATGGAGAGGCTGTCCAAAAAATGTCACCCAAATTTTTTCACGCTTCCCTACAGACTCAGCTACTTTTACTGCTTTATTCTTGGGGTCAAAAACGGGGTGTGGTCGCGACAGAATGGGCGGTCGCCCTCAAACGGGATGGACGAGATTGGGCTCCGATTCCCGACCTACTTTATATCTCCAACGATCGCCTCCCGAGTTCCGACATCGAAGATATCCCCTGTCCGGTTCCTCCCGATTTGGCGATCGAAATTATTTCCCCCGGTCAAACCTTCGGAGAATTATCAGAAAAGGCGACGGATTACCTCGCTGCGGGAGTGTTGCGGGTGTGGGTTGTCGATACGCGATCGCAGATTATCACGGTATTTTTTCCCGACTCGCCCCCCCAAACCTACAAAGGCGATCGCACTTTATCCGACTCCATTTTCCCCGAATTAAAAATTACTCCCCGACGACTCTTTCAACAGGCTGGAATCCCCGAAAAGTGAAACCTCGCGGGCAACCAGAGACGGTTGCCCCCACAATTCTTCACCCCCCACAATTATTCCCGGGCTACCGTATAAAGTTG
>NZ_JAYFER010000131.1:0-3714 GCF_055795065.1 Lyngbya sp. CCY1209 | reverse complement strand
CTAAAGCCGCTTGAGTCGGTTTTCCTCTCCGCGATCAATCACGGAGCTTCCAACCCTCCCAAAAGTTTGACGTGATTCGGTTTTGCCGATCGCAATTCCGGGATCAATTTATACATTTCACCCTAAACCTTGAGGGCAATTTATAAATAATTGCCAGACCACCAATTCTAACGGGCGGGGATATTATGAATCATCTAGTTTTGCCAACTTTAAGTGAAATTCTGATTGACGAAGGGATAGCCGGCGATCGGGTCGCCTCCGGGCGCCTGAGAGCTCAACAACAGTGGTACGGGGCGATCCGGGGCTTGAACCAGTTGCTCGAACGGGCCGACCCCCTCAGAACGCCGGAGACTCCCTCTCAGACGGACTCCCGAACCGCCACGGACATCCCCCCGCCCGAGACCCGGGGTTATGTCATTTCTGGGCCCTCCCCGGTGTTGATGACATCGGCTTTAGCCGCCCATTTCACCACCCAAATTTTGACCTGCGAATCCCAATTCGGGACTGTGGGATCGGCCTGGGGACGGGAACGGGGATTTCGGTTATTACCCGCATCGGACGGGGAGGATGGATCGGTGTCCGTGGAAACCATTCCGGAACCGTTGCGGCCCTCGGCTTTTCCCCTGTCTGAGAACGATCCGTTGACTCGGGAACCGTTTTGCCTGGTGTTGACGGCCCGCTTCAGCCTGGTGATGGTGTTGGGAGTCGATGAGACGGACAATCCGGCGTTTTTATTTTCCTTCGATCCGGAGACGGTGGGCCGTGCGTTGGGGGTTTTGCGCGATCGCATGGTGGCCCGATCTTCGACATCGCCCCGCCACCTCCACCACCAAATCGCCCAACTCGACGCGATCGCGGCCCAGTTTCCCCCCGTCGAACCCCACTATCGGACGGTGACGGAATTCGGCCGCCTGCTGCTGCAAAATCTGCCCCCGGAGGGCGATCGTCGGGAACCTAAACCCAAGTCTCCGGCGACGGAAACGGTGGCGACTTCTCCCGCCGAGGGGTTGTTCGACACCGACGGCCATTTCGTCGCTGCCGCCGATCGCACCATCCACAAATCCCAGGTAGAATTGCTGCAGGCGATCGCCCACGAAGTCCGCACGCCACTGACTACCATCCGCACCTTCACGCGGTTGCTGTTGAAGCGGAAAACTTTCGATCCGGAGGTGGCTCGCCAGCGGTTGGAGGCCATCGATCGCGAGTGTACCATCCAGATCGACCGCTTCAACCTGATTTTTCGGGCCGTGGAGTTGGAGATGTCCCAGGTCCGGGAGCGATCGTGCCAAGTCCACACCAGTCCGGGGGTGCAACTCACCACTATGTCTTTGGGGGATGTGTTCCAAAGCGGACTGCCGCGCTGGCAAAAACAGGCCGGCCAGCGCAACCACACGCTAGAAGTGATTTTACCGAAACAGTTGCCCGCCGTGGTCAGCGACCCGACGCTGTTGGACCAGATGTTGACGGGGGCGATCGAAAATTTCACCCGCAGTTTGCCCAGCGGCAGCCATATCCACGTCGGTGTCCGACTCGCCGGACAGTTGTTGAAACTGCAACTCGAATCCCACTCCCAAACTGAGGCCGGTTCTCCGTTTTGCGGCGCCCCCAAGTCGCCCCTGAAATCCATCGGGCCCCTGTTGATGGTGCAGCCGGAAACGGGTAGTCTGAGTTTAAATATGAACGTCACGAAAAATCTATTCCAAGCCCTCGGGGGCAAGTTGGTGATGCGGCAGCGGCCCCAACAGGGAAAAGTGATGACGATTTTTCTGCCCGTGCAGGTGAGTTCGGTCGAGGGGAAATGAACAAAAAACCGTTGAGTTTATTCACTTTAATTCTACTCGGATTTGGGGGGATGACGGCGGCGGAGAGTCTCGCCCAAAGTCGGGATAATTACGGCGCGATCGCCACCTCGGATTCTAGCACGGATGCCTGGGGTTATGGTTACGATTACCCCACCCGCGCCCAGGCAGAACGCCGCGCTTTGGAAGAGTGCGGGCGATCGGATTGTCAGGTGCGGGTGTGGTTTAAAAATGCCTGCGGTTCCGTGGCGACGAACGGATCTCGCATCGGTTGGGCTTGGGCATCGACTCGGGCGGAAGCGGAAGCCCAGGCGATGTCAGCCTGCGGTCAGGGAGATTGCCGGGTACAAGTTTGGGTCTGTACGACGCGACAATAGTTGAAAAGGGCGATCGCCCTACTCGAATTCCGGGGGATGTTCGCCCCATTTTACCCCCGTTTTCCGGGCTCGAACCCAAGCCGGACGATTCATCTCTAATGCCATTCATGTTATCCTAAAATTCAGAAGATATCAATGTTGAAGTTGCCACAGTGTCCGGGAGGTGAACCGGTGCTTCGGGTCGGCGGTTCCGATGGCAAAACGGGTGGCGATCGCACTGAGATTTTGCGCGACGGGGTAGCTGTAGAAATGAAAGAAATATGAAAAGTGCTTCCATGTCCGATCTGTTCTGGGTTACAGCGATTTCGAGTTCGGAGATGCCCGCGCACCTGACGCGGCGGGGGTTTCAGCGTTTTTGGGGTGTCGCGGACGTGAGAATGGTTATCATTTGGGCGATCGTCGCGCAACTGGCATCCAAAATTCCCTCTGGGCTTGACGTCCTGACGAGGCCCCTGATATAATCAGAAATACCTATTAGGGATTGAAACAAATACGGTGGCAAATATGTTCCTAGAAAATACCCTGATATAATCAGAAATACCTATTAGGGATTGAAACCCATTTCTCATGATTTGAATCGAATCGGCAAATGCGCCTGATATAATCAGAAATACCTATTAGGGATTGAAACTGAAGTTTTGCGCTATCAGGTATTTCAGTGCTTCGCCTGATATAATCAGAAATACCTATTAGGGATTGAAACTCCACTGGCAAATCGGGCAGTAACGCACCCTGCAACCTGATATAATCAGAAATACCTATTAGGGATTGAAACTTGCTCTATTAAAAGAGCTTTGTTGAAATTAGCAGCCTGATATAATCAGAAATACCTATTAGGGATTGAAACTTTAAACTGACGATACCCGTAATTGTTGTAATCATCCTGATATAATCAGAAATACCTATTAGGGATTGAAACGAACATGATGATGTTGTTCATCTCTTCGCGATCGCCTGATATAATCAGAAATACCTATTAGGGATTGAAACGCAGACCCGCAGGAAAGCCCGACAGGCTTCCGCCCATCCTGATATAATCAGAAATACCTATTAGGGATTGAAACCCGCGATTAGCCAGTAAGATTCGGTTCCCCCGATCCCTGATATAATCAGAAATACCTATTAGGGATTGAAACTGGTTCTTCTGTGGAATTGGCGATCACCCGTCCCCCTGATATAATCAGAAATACCTATTAGGGATTGAAACGGCACGGGGATTTCCTCGCATTCAAGCGGGCCCACCTGATATAATCAGAAATACCTATTAGGGATTGAAACAATTGTGTAGCTTGATTGAGCGTCAATCATAGTTCCCTGATATAATCAGAAATACCTATTAGGGATTGAAACGGAAACCGAACTCGCCGCCCTCCGACAAATCTTCCTGATATAATCAGAAATACCTATTAGGGATTGAAACGAAGCCGATGGCCACACAATCCACCGAAGTCAACCTGATATAATCAGAAATACCGATTAGGGATTGAAACTGGAATCGCGGATAGCGGTGAAGCACCGGAAACTTGATATAATGTCGG
>NZ_JAYFER010000130.1:0-13416 GCF_055795065.1 Lyngbya sp. CCY1209 | reverse complement strand
CCCACCCCTCGACGACACCGACTCTCTCGGCGATCTGATCTGGACCCTCATGCAGTCCTCCGAATCCGTTAAGAAAATCTAACAGTCTCCAAAATTTTTCATTTCTAATGAGAAGAATAAATTGGAAATTGATCTCAAGTTTTCAGTCCCAATCGTGACAGTTTTTTCCGCAAGAGTTTAAAACTAGAAAAATACAGCACCCAGATTAACAATCCCTTTGATTTTAGTCAGTACATCAAAAGCATTGACGGATTGGCATTTTTTGATAAACTCTTGATAGGCTATCACGCTAGGTAAAATGATGCTGGTTTCTTCCCAATCAAATATAAAATCATCGGGAACTCGCCATTCTCGTTCATGTGTCCAATCAATAATGGTTTGATCGTTGCTTAGATCGAAGCTAACAATTCTCCACCATTCACTGGAAGGTAAATATTTTTTAGCTTCTTCTGAGCGATCGTAAATAACAGGCCGTCCTCCTTTTCGATAAACATAAGGCTTAGAAAAAGTTAAACCTACTCCATGATATCTCACTTTACCTGATGGATTTTGTTGGCGATACTCCTGCTCTAAATAGATATTCTGTGCCAGAGAATAGAGGGGTGTTTCTTGAAAACAAACGGCTTTTCGTTCGCCACAGATAAAACCGGATTGAGTTGAGCTACCGATCAACTTTTTCTCCGCGAGAATTTTCATTAATACATCGATCGCCGGAGAAGATTGACCGTTAATAACAGTCGGCCGAGTTAAATGTACGACCTGACTGGTCATGTCAGAACGTGAGACAACTCGTTTTTTCCAATCCTCAATTGTGTAAGGCATAGTTTGATTTAGATTGATAAGATTGTGAAGACAATCAATTTATTCGGGTGTTCCACAACAAGAACAGATAAAATGGGTGCGATCGGCGTCAATATGCTGGGGAATTGCCAAAACATCTCGGCCCAATATTTTCTCAATTTCATCGGTCAAAATATCTCTTCGATAGAGTCCTGTCGCTTGGACTTGAATAAAAGGATAATTTTGATGACAGTGACCACAAGTTCGAGTTCCCCAAGCACTACCGCATTGATCACATTCTGCGTAAAAGGATTGTTTTTCAGATCTAACAATATCACCGATTGAATGACAAACTGGACAAACTTTGAAAGGTAATATTAGCTGTTTTGCCAGATCTGATAAATCTTCTAAACTCTGTAACTGTTGACAATCACCTTTGGCTTGAGGCCCTTTGGCTTTCGCTTCATTAATGAGTCGATTCAAATTAGATTGAAAAAATTCTATTTCTTCAGAGGTCGGTTGTTGCAAGACTCGATATTGATTGAATTGATGATCTTTAACGAGCCAATTGGCATCCGACAGCAAATCCTCGGATAAGTGAGAGGGAATATGCTTTGATAGAATGGGAGGATAAGACTGATAACGTTGATCGTGAAGCCACCATTGAATAACACGCGCAACTCTTTCCAAGCTGAGGATATCTAGAGGGGTAACGGGTAAAATCGAGAGTTCAATTTCTTTTGATGAATGAGAATAACTCAGTCGATTTACTTTTGTTTTTAAATCAATATTTAGCTTTTCTCTTTCTTCCTGAGTGCCAGGGTATAGAATGACAAAATAAGGTGTCTTACTCGTGGATTTTACGTTTTGATTGATAGCTTCACTAAAGCCAGCGAGAATTGCATCAATGGCTTCAGAATTATGAGTTGCAGTCAAAGGTAACATCATCGGAATAATGTGTAAGTCTCTTGTCAACTCAGGCAAATGCAAACAGAAAACCCCTTGTGCTTTCCAGTGTAGTGAAATTTCACCCCATATTCCAGATAGCCAAATCGGATCATTACCCCGTTTGGGAATCTCATTAATAACCGCCTGAAAGCCAAAACCTCGATCATTTTTATTGTCACTTCCGGTTAAAGCACGACAAATTAAAAGCAAGCAAAAAGACTCAAAGCCTTGAAACAATTCTTGATGATCCTGAAAAACTTGTTCGGCATTTTTACTTCTTCCTTGTTTCCACAAACTCCACTGTCTCCACAGTTTGTCAACGTAGCGATAATGTTGATCGTTGACGAGGATATTTGTCCGTTTTAAGGTGGTTCCGACGGAGAAATTTTCGGGAATTGATTTGTAAAGATCCGTTTGCATCAGTCCCCGCAATTTAGTGTGAACTTGAGTCAGCCGTTCTAAAGTATCATTCGCTTCCTTTAGTCCGGTTTCCGCATCTGCTAAGTTCCCAAGCAGCGCAAAAATTCGCTCTCGATTTCGCCAGTGAATTTGATCGATGTTTTGAGTTTCATTAGAAAAATAACTGGCCTGTTCCAATTCATCTCGAAGGATTTTAATATCTTGAATCTGCCGATTCAGATAATCCAGTAAATAGTCAATCAATTGGACTGTAACTTGATTTTCATAGATATTAATTTGGTCTTCTCTTACCAACGCTAAAACCTGCTTGGGAATTACGGAACGAAATCTTAAACGTTCCCAATCTTCTGAATGAGAAGCCAGAAACTCAATCGCATGGGGTGAGATTCGTTTGGCGCGAGATGTGGGTAATCTTTCTGTCTCTATCTTGAGAGAGGTTCTGGGATTATGACAAATTGCTTCTAAATGTCCAAATCTTTTTTTCGTCTCTCTTGCCAAAGGTTGAAGATGAATCTTCTGTTCAATTTCGGAAGCCAATGGAGGTGTATTAACCCATTGCTGCCAAGACGCTTTTTGCCGAATTAGTCTTTGCAACTCCTGTTCAAAAAAACGAATGCTTTGAGCGACCAAATCGGAAGGAAATTGCCAACTTTGAAATCGTCTATTCAGTGACTTTTCGGCAGAACGTAATGACCAATAATCGTTGACATCTCCAAATAAATAGGATCGAAAACTATTCGGTTGTTTGACTCCATTCATGACCACGGATTCTGATTCTGCGATCGCTTGCCAACGACCCAAAATTAAATGCTCGGGAAGTTGGTCAAATGTTCGATCGGTGAGACGGTCTACAAATTTCATTAATTTTCTCCTCCGGGCTCTAAACGGTGAATTTCAGCATCAAGAATAGCGAGGGATTGTTCGGGTTGAGTTTTAGCATCTAAAGCTGACCAATTGTTCAATATATCCTCTTTAAGCTGTCGAATATGATTGGCTAATGTATC
Source organism: Lyngbya sp. CCY1209 (assembly GCF_055795065.1). Taxonomy (NCBI): domain Bacteria; kingdom Bacillati; phylum Cyanobacteriota; class Cyanophyceae; order Oscillatoriales; family Microcoleaceae; genus Lyngbya; species Lyngbya sp. CCY1209. Next base: position 10,264 of record NZ_JAYFER010000130.1, on the reverse strand, counting down.
GTAGCGATCGCGTACTTTTCGTAAAATCTTGGTTGCCAAAATATGATCGACTGCTTCTCCAGTCGTTCCACCCGCAGCGACAACAACTGGCACAAAATCTTTCATCTGTCGCTCTAACCGATTTCCCCAACCCACTTTAAACTGTTTTTCAAGAGTGTCTGCGAGAACTACATTTAAAAATTCATAAGCGTTTTTTGCTTCCGATGAATGTTGCATTTGTGCTTGTTTAAAAGCTTTCATTAAAGCTGTATAAGAAACGGGATCTCTAAACTCCATTGTCGGGACATCAAAATGATCGGGATGACGCTGTAGTTCCATTACATGAGCGCGATCGTAAGTTTTATCTGCAAATTCTAAAGTTGTTTCATCTTGGTTTGCAGTTCCAATAAACCAGATATTGGATGGAATTTTTAATGTTTTTCCATTTTCAAATAACTGTGGATTGGGTCGATCTGGAACGCTCGTCAAAGCGATCGATGGTGTTTCTTGTTCTAGCTTAGATAGAAAATCTGCAAAATACTGTTCGGGTCTTGAAAGATTCATTTCATCCAGTACAATTACATAGATGCGGTCTTGATAGGCAGGACATTGAGCTTCATAGAGCGCTTGCAGAAATTCCGATTCATAAAATTTCTTTTCAAAAGCATTGAAATAGCCTAAAAGATCTTGGCGATCGCGCCATCCTGCTTGCACTTCAATTAATTTAGACTGACCATCAACTGCCTTGGCGAATGCAACGGCTAAACTGGTTTTTCCGGTGCCACTAATCCCTTGCAGTAAATGCAATCTACTCATTGCCAAGCCACCTAAAAAGACTCGAATATCCCGCTCCGAGTAGTATAGCTTTTTGTCATTTTCGCGGGGAGAGACTGCAATACGATACCGTAGATCTTTGGCAAATTTTTGTAAGTTGAGAATATCTTCAAACAAGGAGCGCCGTGCTTGTAATGTCGTGTCGCTGTCCATCCGGAAACAGTCGGGAAAAGGACTTTTATCTTGAGACTGTTCAAAGGCTTGATTGAAATCTTCTTTCAGATCTCCGATAGCATTTTTGAGGCGGTTATTGCTTGCTTCCAGTGATTCTTTTTCGTCCCGTAAAGTTTCAAGTTCCGTTACAGCGATCCGATTATAGGTATTACTCCTTTTAAGTTCTTGCAATTGAGTTGTTAAGCGCGACCGCTCATTTTCCCAATTTTCTTGTTGAGATTCTAACTCCTTCAGTTTATCTACAATACCGGGATTTGGAGATGCAGCTAGTTGCTGTTCAAGTTTTTCTTTTGTTTGTCGCAAGTCTTGAAGCTCTTCCAGGACTTGTTCGGGAGTTTTTTGACCAAATCTCCGATCCGCTTCGGCTTTTTTGACGAGGCACTCTTGAAACTGATTTCGCAATTTATTCTCAGTTTCTAATCGCTGATTTAATACTTGAAGTTTGACTTCTAAATTTTGAACCTGTACGGCAACTTTTTGCTCAATTTTTTCTTCTAACAAATGTTTTTCATCTTCTAATAGCTCCCGTTCAAGTTGCAAGTCTCTTTGTTGTCTTTTTATTTTTTTTCTTTCTTCTTTTAATTGATTGAAATCGGCTTCAAGTTCTTGCTGCTTGCGAACAGTTTCATGTTCCAGTTCAGATTGTTGTCGCAGATTTTTTTCTTCTAAAGCTTTTCGTTCTTCTGCAATTCTCTGGTGACTGCGATCGTGTTCTTCTCGTAATGCTTGCCTTTGCTTTTCTAGCGGAGCAAATGCAGCCTGACTTTCGGCAATAAAACCCGCTTCAGCATTCAGTTCCCGCTTGTATAAGTCCCGTTCTTTCTGATTCAGTGTGGCAGCTTTTTGAGTGAGTTCAGCTTCTAGTTGTTGAAGCTGCTCTTGTTTTTGATTCAGGTTTTGAGTTTCCTGTGCTAAATTTTCTTTCTGTTGCTCCATTTCTTGAATTTTAGTTTCAAGTTCGGTTTTATGACGTTCTATTTCCTGTTTGGTTGTTTCTAGTTTTTGCATGGCTGTCTCGAAAATTTGAGACTTTTTCCATAACTCTTCTAGAGAAACAGTTTGACCGGAGGTGGAATTATTGATGTGGTTCAGATCTTCATCATTTAATTGCTCTTTTGCTTTTTCAAATTGCTGATTTATTTTCTCCGGATTTGGATTATTTCTCTGATTTTTTTTGGCCACGATTCTGACTCCTGATTTGAACTTTTGACTGACTTGCCAAACAATTGCCAAGCTAAGATTTTGCTACAACGCCAATTTCCAGCATTCCCGAAACAAACTTATAAATTATCTCAACTTGCCGATAAACCTCCTGAGCAGTGAACTTTTGACCGCCAGAGTGACTGCTCTCATCTCGCATTTCAGCCAGTTGATTTAACTGGTGTAATAATTCCGGTGATTGTTGTGCCATAGCATATAAAGGATGTTTAACATTTTGTCGAGTTGCCAAAAGAGCAGCCAGAAGAGAAGGACGTAGTGTAGACCTTCCTCGATCTGCTGCAGATCTAACTTTTCCCATCTTAACATGGGTGAGCGCCGTCGGAAGTGGTGTATTAAAACCGATTTTGTCAGCCAACCGATTATATAAATCTTGATTTCCTTGGCGATCGGCTTCTGACAAAACTATCCAAACATTCCGAGTTGGATAGTTCTCCGCGATCAATAACAAAAGTGTTTCCGCAACTTTTTGTGCTTTAATCAAAACATCACCCAATTTGTCCGAAAATTTGTTATTCTCCGATAACTCTTCAGCTTCTAGATAAGTCCTCTCCATTTCGACTAAACTTTGAAACAGATCGTCCCATCGTCGAATTTCAATAGTTAATTGAGTCTCAACCTTTGAAATTGCTTGTTCGTGAAGAATATCAAGTAAATCAGAATAATTGTAATTTTCATCTTCTTGTTTATGAATATCAATCAAGTCAGAAATCATGTTTTCTATTCCCCGAATTGACTGCTTTTTAAGATGTTTGTCTAGTCGGCGACGCAACCACAAACTATCACCCAAGCCAAACGGATCGCAAATATTCCAATTGATTTGCATCGCAGTATTTTCGGGAAGATAAATAAAAGTTGTCAGCCAAACTGGGGTCGATTCTTCTTCTATAAATGAAATTCGCTGTAACGTGGGAACTTGATCGAAAGTCCAGGACTCTTCATCTTCATCTGTTTGTTGTTGATGGCGACTGCGTAAAGCGAGACTATGCTTTCTGACTGCATCTAAAATCTCTTGAGGACTCGGTTGAGTTTCAATAATATTTTCAACAGGAAAAGGCATAAATGCTCTTTCATTTTTTGGTCTTCCCGCTGTTCCCAGTAAGAGTTTTGGAAACCCTTGTTGGTTGAATTCAACATCGGCATATTCTAGGGTTTCAATAAAACGGGGCCACAGTTCTCCAGTCCAGGGATCTTGAAAAATATATCCGGCAATCATTTCTTGATCTTCGATGCTTTCTCCTGCCAATATTTTGAGTCCTTTTTTAGTTAACTTACCATCTTCAATCAACTCTTTCTCTCCGAGTTGCAGAATAATTAACGCTGCCAAGTCTTTGCCAATATCAAGATATTCTCCAATTTTTATTGCTTCAAATGTACCCACTTTACAGATTCCCAATACGGCTTTTTCGAGAATATTAAGTTTTCTTTTTTGAATTTTTGGAGCAATCACTCGATAAGACAAAGCCGGCCATAGTAGATATTTCCGATGACTCCAGCGAGTGGAGGATTGAGGATTGAAATAGAGAATGGGTGTTTCTTTTTGAAAAGACATAGTGTTTAGGAATTAAAAATTTTACCGCAATCGTTTTGACAGAACTGATAAAAACTGACAAGCTGCGGAATGGCTTGGGGTGCAATATCCGTCCGAACCATATCCAAGTCTCCCACGGCAATTAAAAGGCATTTTTGCCTACTCATTGCCACACAAAGACGATTTTCTAACATCAAAAATCCATACTTTTTATGATATTGGCTTTCACTTTTACATTTTATCAGATTGCTGCGAGTGATCGAGAGAAAAACTACATCAAATTCTTTCCCTTGAAATGAATCGACCGTGCCGACTCGCAAGCGTTCAACAATTTTTCCTTCATGATTTCGTGTTTCTCGCCAAGCCGAACTAACTTGATAAATTCCTTCGTCGGTTTGTTCGGCAAGTTCGACTTTGCAAAGTTCTTTCCAGAGTTCTTTTACCTGAGCAGAATAGAAGGTAATAATGCCAAAAGTTAGATGAGAATTATGTTCGATCATTCGTTTCAATTCCCGTGCAATTCGTTTGGCTTCGGCGGTACGGGATTTGCTTTTTCCCTGCACTTCTGCACCCGCACTAAATGGAACATTAATCCAAGCTGCAACAGTATCTTGATAATCCGGTAAATTGTGAACAAAAGCAGTTTCGGATTGGCCGGCTTCGATGGGTGGTTCACCATGATATTCATAGAAGGTTTTGCTGACAAACTCTCCTAAAATGGGGTGCATTCGATACTGAGTATCCAACGTGACAGTTCGCTTAATACCATCAGTTCTTTCTCGTTCTTTAAGTTGATTAAACAGGCGCTCAAATAGACTTTTTTTCAGTGCATCTTGAGTGGATTGTCTCGACTGACTCAGTTGCCGTTCGACATCTTCCTCTAAAATATGGGGAAGTTGGCGATGATCTCCAACTAAAATAATTCGTCGTTCGGCTTTGGAGAGGGGAATAAATAAGTCTAAAGGGTTAGCCCTGGCTGCTTCATCAATAATCACTGTTTCAAACACACTGTCGTCATTACCCGTGGTTAGTTTCATCGCATTCCCGGCTGATTGTTGACAAGTTGCAGCCAAAACAACGGTATAATTTTGCAGCATTTCTCGAACCCCTCGCGGATCGGTTTTTAGATCTTCTAAATATTCAAATAACACGGTTTCTGTCCCGGCGGTTGACTGGCAAACATAGTTGTAGAAAGAATCTTTAACTTTTGTGAGTAACTCTTCAATCTCAGGATCGGTAACGGATGCGACAACTGGTAATTCTGCAGGAATAAGCAGATCTAGAAGTTGCCGTTTCAAAGGTTCTAATTCTTCTAAAAAAGGTGGTTCTGATTCTTCACACCAGTCGGCTGCTTGTTCTAGCAATTGCTTTTGAGAAGTATCGAGAAGGTTTAGCGGTTCTAAACGGTAAATCACTTTCCTGGCGTTGATCGCACCGTCATCGCAAAAACTAACGGCATCAGTTCGGAGCGATTTAATGGCTTTAATTGCCAATATTTGCTCGTCAGAATGATTTTGAAGTTGGGGTTTTTGTTTCAGTTGATGGCAGAACTCAAAAAGGCGATCGCTCAACTGATTTTCAATTTTACCTTGGGTCACTTCAAAGATATTTTGTAAGAGTTGAGCGGTTTTGTGGCGATCTCCAGGCGTTAATAGATAACTATTAATCCAATTGCGGACTGTTCGTAAATTTTCTGATTCTGGCTGTTCGGGAAGTTGACCCAACTTCGCTTCTAATGCTTCAATTCTTACCCGACGCCAACGATCTACATTATCCAGTCCTTCCTGCTGCATTCTACCGCCAATCCGAACCGCAGGGAGTCCAAAAACGTTGGTTTTTTCTGCCACCGTTTCTACCGCATCATGTTGATAACTCGTTAACAGTAGTTTGTGTTTAATACTGCTGCCTGCATCTTCGGCAATTTCTGCAAGTCTCGCCTGAATTGCAGTGATCACTTTTGTTTTTCCCGTTCCAGGTGGGCCTTGAATTAGGGCAATATCTGGAGTATTAATCGCCACTCGAATCGCTTCTTCTTGACGTCTGGTTGGACGGAAACCGTCGAAAATTTTCAGCACATCTTTTGTCAAAGGTTTATAGTTGCGAATACGCCGAATTGGAACGGATTGATTTTCTAGAATTAGTCCGAGTTGAGGCATCGGACAGGATGCTGTACGGATTTTTTCTTCTGCTTTTGTGCGACGTCTTAAACGAGTTCTATCGCCTTGTAAGGAGACAAAAAGGAAACCGTATGAGGGTGGATTTAAGTCTTCTTCTTCATCTAGGTTGGAAGGACGAATATCTAAAGTCAACCTTTGCCAGTTTATATCCACAACTTGCCCAAAAAAGGTTCGCCCATTTTTGTAGTTGCTTTCTATGCAGGAAAAGTTGGGTTCTGATGAACTTGCCTCCAGGGAAATTTGGGGGGACTCTCTCAGAATTTGAAGTTGTTGGTTTAAGGAAGTCTTACTCTGTAAATGAAATCGGTAGTCGCCATTAGAGAGAATTTCTTTGTGAGTATAACGCATCCAACTGACTTGTTGAGCGTTTTGCAAAATTATCGCTTTTTCGATTTGATTATACTCTTCCCAAATTGCCAAATAACTATTGGAGCTTTCGACCAAAGTATCCAGTTCTGTTTTTGCATCAGAACGCAAACTTCCGGCTATTGAAAAGTCACAGAATGAAAAATTTCCTCGAACTAAAATAATCGGACGCTGTTCGTTATACTCCTGGTTTTGTCTGGCTCGAACGACTCGATCGATAATTAATTTATCATCGGGAGTGCGACGGACATTCACGGCGATATCTTTTCCGCACAAGCGAAATGTAGTTTCTAATCCGCTTTGTGAATATTGACCGGCTTGCATCAAAACTCGCTGCATTCTGTTATCAGCGGGAGAGGGAATCAAAACTTTGTTGGTTAACCATTTCAGGATTTCCGAAACCGGAACAGCTTTGCGAATATACCGATCGCGAATATCATCAATAATTTTTTCGTCGATACCGATCGCTATTTCCTCCTGCAAGTAAAGTGAGTGAGGAAATTCGTGAACTTGAATTTTCAGACGTTCGGGTGAGTTGGTTTTCGGAAAAATAGCGGCTATCCAACAGAGCAAGGGTAGATTTCGTTCCATCACATCAGACAGTAACTTTTTATGTTCTTTGTCTGTTCCTTCAATACTCCAAACTTCATCTCTATTTTTCAAGAGAATTTCTCCAGTGGTTTCAGAACGATAGAGAGAGACTTCATTCTGAATTGATTGACGACCCAAACCCAAAAAAGGACTGCGATCGCTCTGTTCAATTTCTACAAGATAAGTCCGTCCACTTTTGACATCACTAATTTTCATTCTTAATTTCCTCCTAAGCCAGACTAAAATAGGCGAGACGATGGGCAGTATTTAAGGAATAAAAATGCAGCAACCAAGATTTATATTTGTCCGGATTTGCTGGAAATGATCGCCACTCTTGCTTGACTTCAACTTTAATTTGATGCGCTCCCTCTCCTTCTGAAGTCAACCAAAAGCACCGATCACTAAGACTCTTTACCTTAATATTGTTACCATCAAAAATCAGTTCTAACTCGGGAGTATGACCATCCATTCCGATGCGTCCGTCCAAAGTTCGACGGGTTAAAATTAAAGGACGATCTTTTTCTAATGTCATCACTTGCAAAATATTTTTTATTTCATCAAATCTTTTGGGATTTGCTTCGGGATGCCACCGCTGAATTAATACCTGAACAAACCGAGGTCGCGGATGTTCGCACCAAGGACAAATTTTTTGATTCCAATAGTAGGTACTTTGACAATTCGGACAATGAAGGGTGTTATCAGATGCAGAATATAAAGCTTCCACCCACTGTCCTAAACCGGGTCTTTTTTGAGGCTGAAGTAATCCTTCGCCAAAACATCGTTGACATAACTCTTGCAGTTGAGGAGACAGAACTATTTTTCGCGGAAATCCCGTTTGAGTTGAATTCCGCCGATCTTCGGGATGATCGATCCAGGGAAGTTGACCTTCTAGAGCTTCTTGTTCCAGTTCTGGTTCTCCCTCATTGACTAAATCTCCGATCAGCGGATGGACTAAACTTAAAGTCTGAAAAGCAATCACCGCAAAAGCGTAGGCATCTGTTAAAGTATTCACACCCGATTTACCATTTACCAGCTCGGGAGCGCCGTATCTCGGTGTATATACACCGGATGTTGAATGATTGCTTTGGTAGTGTAGGTTGTCCGCATCAATTAACCGGATAATATGATGATTAACGTCGCAAGAAACAAACACATTATTTTCGGAAGGATCGCTGTAAACTAAACCTTTGCCGTGCAGTTGAGATAAAGTTTCCGCACATTGAGCCAGCAGCAGTAAGCGACGTTTTAATCCTCCCCCTTCCAAATACCACTCAACGATGCAGTTGACATTTTGGGGATAATTGGACAACTTGCTGATGGGCATCATATCTGTCAGCAGTTCCATTACATAACCGACCCGAGGGGGTTTTAACATTTCCAGGGGACGGGCAATATTGAGTCCTTTTAAGTCAAGCTGTTGCACCAGTTGCAATTGTCTTCGCAGGCGATCGCGCTCGGTTTGTGAGGTTTTGTTCAGGATTTTAACCGCCCGTCTACCTCCTTCAACGGCATATACAACACCTTGCCCACCTTGACCCAATTTTTGACTGAGTTGGTATACAGTGCCGAGTTGATCGACGACTCGTTTTTGTTGGTTCATTGTTGTTTTTTCTGCTAATTTTTGGGTGGATGCCACAACACGGCTAGGGTTTTATCATCGAGATGTTTGGGCGTCGGCCAGTTTCGCAATTCTCGACTGAGTAATTGCCCCCGGCGTTGGGGCGATAATTGACCAAAATCAGTGATTAAAACGTTAATAAAATCTCCGATGCTATCTGGTTTGAGATCGTCTGCAATGCCATCGGTTGCGAGGAAAACCGCAGAGCCAGCAGAAAAGTCGGGTTTGCCGATCGCAGACCACTCTTGTGTTGATCGGGCAATTCCTAGCCCGGTAGTTTGATTGCCAAAACCCGTTTGCTGACTGTTCAGCAACATTACCTGGCCGTCAGGTTCCCGAAGGGCTGCAATCCCATCTCCGAGTTGAGCAACAATCAGTTCTCCAGACGGTACAACCACCGCAAATAAACAGGTAGCCACGCTGTCTTTTTCTGATTCGGGTAGGATTAACAAATCCCAGTGCAGATGAATCAGTTGTAAAAGTATTTTGAGTGAAGCGCCGGGTGCTTTACTCCAGGGGCGTAACGCTTGTTTAACGGCTCGACAAGCCATTCGAGAGCCTTGGCGGGCATTGGGTTTTGAACCCATGCCATCACTGACAATAATTCCCGTCCCGAAACCGCAGTAAAATTTTTCCCAAGCATCTTCATTTGGGCGATTTTCCTGTTGGTGTAGAGGCCCTCGAACCGATGCTCCAAACTGGATGAGTTGAGTTGATTTTTTCGAGTTCATTAAAAATCCAGATCCTCAAAATTATCTGGTAGAGTCGAAATACTATTGGGATTGACACTCTGAGAACGATTGGTTACGCTCATCGTTACAAACCTGAAAAACTGGCGAATTTGTCCGGATTCATCTGCTCTAAACAAAAGTTGGGAATCCTGACCTGTTAGAAAAGCTTTCAGGATTTCTTCGTCGGCATCTTCCCCAATTCCCATCGCCAAACGTAGGGCTTTGGATGCGCGTTCGGAGTCGAGAAATTGCTGAAGGGGTTGTTTCCAATTGTCACTGAGATAACCTTGGTCGTCTGTGGGATGACCATCACTGACTAAAACCACCGTGGGATGGTAATCTCGGCTGGCGATTTGATTTTTGTCTTCGACCATGATTCGTGCCAAATCAAAAGCCTCCGCCATCGGGGTGCGGCCGGCTGCCTGCATATCCGTCCATTGAATTTGATTGGCCGGAAGTAAGGGCTGATGAATCTTGGTACCGCCTCGGCCGAAGGTAATCACGGCAACATAGATGGCGGCCCGGACATCTTCTTCTGCGGCGAAAGACTCAATCATCTCTGCGATCGCCCGGTTGAGCGTTTGAATCTTGCCGTTCTGACTCATACTGCCACTAACGTCTGCCAGGAGAATCACGGGGAGTTTCCTGGCAGATTGGACAGTAAATTGCTGAAATTTACTGGAAACCATAACTCTTGGGTAGTCCTGTCTCAGTAGTAATGTTAATTTTTAAATGCGATGTTCTCCAATTTTTCAAGAACCAAGAAGTCTTCCTCCTCACATTCCGCTGCTTGACTAGCGATAGCGATCGCAGCGGTGGCGTTCGGTCAACAGCCACAAGACTGAGTGATCGCCTGCCATGTCGAGCTATAGCGACCTCAATCACCTAATTTTATCACTCATGATTGACCAGTGTAAATAACTCCGAGAATTCTCAGTGCAAAAGAGTTGAGGCGATCGCGCTCAATTGCAGATGCCTGGATTCTCCTCTCCCACGGCAGTCGCCGTCCCGGCGGAAATCAACCCGTCGAACACCTCGCCGCCGA
>NZ_JAYFER010000129.1:0-11109 GCF_055795065.1 Lyngbya sp. CCY1209 | reverse complement strand
AATCACCTTGATATAAGGGTTTCAAGGTTTGTCCCTCCCAGGAAACTGTAAACAGACGAGCGCGATACCTGCGATAAATCAGATCCGGTAAAATACCCGTAAACAAACCGGTTGAATATTCGCACCGCTTGGGAATCAATTCCCCGAGGGCGCAAGCCAGGGGCCCCTACCAGCAAAAATCCTCGCTTCGTGGATTGGGGAGGTTGAGGAGGGGATAACCGGATCTGATATGAAATACTTAAACCTCTCGATTCTATAGCAACCGACAAGATAGTTAGGACACTATTACTCCAACCGAGTCCACGCAAGCGTGGACTTTTGCGATTCGCCTTGAAATTCATTTCAAGGCGGGTCTAAAATTGGCTTAAAACTCTCGATTCCAACTCTCCCCCCCTTACGAAGGGGGGGCTGGGGGGGGATAATCTTACGAAGGGGGGGCTGGGGGGGGATAATCAACTTTGACTCAAATAAGTATATCGCCCGAGGCTGCGTTCGTAATTTTGCAGCAGCAGTTGAGATTCTTCCAGGGTGATTTTTTGGGCTTGCAAAGCCGCTTCCGTCTGCCGGCGGATGCTTTCAATCAAGTCCTCGCCGTCATATTGGACGTAACCCAAAACCTCGGTCATCGTGTCCCCTTTTACCACATATTCCACCTCGTAACCTTGGGGATTGAGTTTGATGTGGACGACGTGGGTATCGCCGAATAAGTTGTGCAAATTTCCCATAATTTCCTGGTAGGCGCCCGCCAAAAACATGGCGAGATAGTAGGGTTTTTCCGGTTGCAGGGGGTGAAGTTCCAGAATGGATTTGACATCTTTCCAGTCGATAAAGCGGTCTATTTTGCCGTCGCTATCGCAGGTCAAATCCGCCAAAATTGCCCGCCGGGTGGGTTCTTCGTCGAGGCGGTGGATGGGCAGGATGGGGAACAGTTGGTCGATCGCCCAGGAGTCGGGGGCGGACTTGAAAACGGAGAGGTTGGCGTAGTAGATGGAAGCCATAATTTGTTCGAGATCGCCGAGGTCTTCGGGGATGATTTCTAAATCGCGGATGGTCGCCCGAATTTTGTGGCAGCAGGCCCAATACAGTTGTTCGGCTTTGGCGCGATCGCGCAAATTCAAATAGCCGAAATTGAAGACGCTAATCGCCTCTCCTTTAAATTGAACCGCGTCGTGGTAGGCTTCCTGGCAGTTATTTGGATTGATAGATTGGTAAGTTTCGGCGAGGTTGCGGAGGATCAGATGGTCGTCTTCGCTGACAGAAGGAATATCTTCCGAGGGCGGTTCGCTGCTGCCGAGAACGTCAAATACTAAAACCGACTGGTGAGAGGCGATCGCCCGCCCACTTTCGCTGATCAAAATGGGGGCGGAAATTTTCCGTTCTTCGCAGGCTTCTTTCACTTCCGCCACGATGTCGTTGGCGTAGTTTTGCATATTGTAATTTTTGGAAGCGGGGGCGTTGGTTTTGGACCCGTCGTAGTCCACCCCCAAACCGCCGCCGACGTCGAGATATTGCATATTCGCCCCCAACTCGGCGAGCTCGACGTAAATTTGACTGGCTTCCCGGATGGCGTCTTTGATGGTACTGATGGAGGAAATTTGCGATCCGATGTGGAAGTGGAGGAGTTGCAAACAGTCCAGCATCCCCGCGTCTTTGAGGCGATCGCAGGCTTGAATAATTTCCGGGATGGTGAGGCCGAATTTGGCGCGATCGCCCGTGGAACCGCCCCAGCGTCCGATTCCTCGGGTTCCCAATTTCGCCCGGACACCCAAAATGGGTTGAATGCCCAATTTTTGACAGGCTGCGATCGCCAGTTCGACTTCCTCCACCTGTTCCATGACGACGATCGCCGTCTGTCCCAACCGCCGCGCCAACATCGCCGTTTCGATGTATTCTCGATCTTTGTAACCGTTGCAGATCAGCAGCGCCCCGGGGGTGGTGAGGGAGGCCAGGGCGATGAGTAATTCCGGTTTCGATCCGGCTTCGAGCCCAAACTGGTGGGGCTCTCCGAAACGAACTAAATCTTCGATCAGGTGGCGTTCCTGGTTGCATTTGACCGGGTAGACGCCGCGATAGACTCCGGGGTATTTGTAGCGGGCGATCGCTTTGGAAAAGCAGGCGTTGAGGCGTTCGATGCGGTCTTTGAGGATGTCGGGAAATCGGATCAGCAGCGGCAGTCCCAGGTTGCGTTTTTTCAGAGATTCTACCAGTTCGTAGAGGTCGATGGAACCGCCGCGATCGCCTTGGGGAGAAACGGTGATGTGACCGGCGGCATTGATGGAAAAGTAGGGTTCGCCCCAACCCTGGATGCGGTAGAGTTTCTCGCTGTCTTCGATCGCCCAGGTTTTGGCGGGGGAGGAAGTCCCGTTTTGAGAAACCGGATCGGAGGGGGGAGTCGGAGGGGGGTGCAATTTCATCGAGTGTCGCGATCCTCACTATTAACTGTCGTTTGGACAGTATAGCTTGCGAGGAGAAAAGATGGCACCGATAGGGCCGGCATAGATTTTAACGGGATAGGGCCGGCACGGAGGCAGAGCCCCCACGGCTGGTTATGGCAGTGTGAAATGATGATTGAAAATTCAATCCAATCCAAGCCCCCAGAGTTGGGGGTTTGGGGGCGATACAATTGACAAAAAATTCGATGCCGGTTTTTCGGATTAACGATTCAAAACATCGCTGCGGTGTTGCTGGGAATTGACGACTTGCGAGGCTTCGTCGATGAGTTCTTGGGGGACATCGAGTTCTTCGAGGGTGGCGACAAAATTCTCAACGATCGCATCGAAATGGCGATCGTCCATCCCCATTTCTTCGACATATTTTCTGTGGGATTCCCGCATGGGCGCCCCGGTCCAACGTTGACCACCGCCGAAGGCGTAGGTCATGAAGGCTTTTTGATGTTGCCTCTGTCTTTTCATGTCGGTATTGGCAAAAAAATGATTGATTCGCTCATCCGCCATCACCTTGTCATAAAATTTATTGACCGCCACATCCACGGCGGGCTCTCCGCCCAATTTTTCGTACAGACTGGTCATATCAAAGATTTCCGAAATACTGCCGTTTAGTATACTACGTAACGGAAAATTTTCGCGTCTTCCTTAAGACAGGCGATCGCCACAATCTTTTAAAGCGATTTTTTCTTTAATTTTGGCTTGGGCTTCGGTGATGGTTTTGAATCGGGCAAATGTTCGTAATTTTGGATCAAATTGGTAATCTTTAAAACCCGGTCTTCTGTCAGACATTCGGGCGATCGCATCATCATGGAAACCAAATCTTGAATGCCGGTCAAAACGGGAACCGAACAGTCTTTCGCGCCGACCCATTTGGCAATGGGAAAAACGACGGGTGCGACGATACAATCGGGGGGCAAACCGGGAATTTGCGGATCGAGCCAACGTCGCAACATATCCCGGTGATAGAGGCTTTGGGAAGTCGGACTATTTTGGACGGGAACCCACTGGGAACCCTCCCGGCGTTTCCAGTTGTCCCGGTAGGCGGAAAAGGAACCTTTCCACGTTTTGACCTCGATCGCGAAAATCCCCCGATTTCCGACAACCAGCAGGTCAATTTCGGTCAGGCGTCGGGTCGTCGTGGGAATGAAAGCATTTTTAAAGAGTACCCAATCGTTGGGAAATGTCATCAGCAGGAGGGAAACCAACCCTTCCCCGAGATTTCCTTTCACCTGATTGCGAATTTGTTTGAACTGAAAAACTCCCGATCCGATCGCGCCGAAGAGGCCGCCCCCCAAGGCGTCGCTGACTTCCTGCCGTTGCGTCGAGACTTTGCGATCGATGCCCCGGTTAAAGGTGGTTTTAAGAGCGGATGATTGCTGTAGGACTCTCATCGTTAATTTTTGTGAATTGAATGGTCTGACAGGTGCGATCGCGGCGATGGGGTTGTCTGCTTGAGTCCAACGTAGAGTCCAAAATCGATTGATGTTAAATTATGTTAAAATCAGTTCGCGTTTGGCGTTTTCAACCCGATCGCCTGCGATCGCTCTCAATTTACAGTTCCTTCAGATTCCAAGGGGGGGCAACCAGACGGCGAATTTGGTCGGCGATCAGGAGCGTCTCGTAGCTGTCGCCATTGATGGTGAACAGGATGCCGTCACAGAGTGGCGTTGGGGAATATTCCCGCAACAATTGAAACAAACAGGGTGAAACTTTCTGAATTTCCAGTTTCAGTGTCTTCATGGGTTTTCCTCACTCGGTATCGTGATATTGGTGAGCCACTAAAATCTAGTGTAAGCGATCTCAAATACAGTTTGACAGGGGGAGATTACGGAAAACCGGTACAAATACTCACCCGGGATGGGCGGTCAACCGAAAAAATACGGAGAAGTCTCAATAACGGGTTATGCTGGGATTAAGGAAGGGAAAAGGCAACGGATCGTCATTCACCGGACGCGATCGCGAACAGAATCGATTCTACAAAGGTCAAAAAAATCTAAAAATTAGGATTGAAAAGGTCGAGAATATGACGGACAGCGAAAGAATCGGACCCGACCCCAACTGTTCCTATCCCCTGCGGTATTATGGGCGGTTGTGCTTCCTAAAAAACGTCGTCAAAAATCCCAATATCATCGTCGGGGATTACACCTACTATGACGATTTCGAGAATCCCGAAAACTTTGAAAAAAACGTCCGCTACCATTTTGACTTTGTGGGGGATAAACTGATTATCGGGAAATTTTGCGCGATCGCCAGCGACGTCACATTTATCATGAACGGGGGCAACCATTCCCTCGAAAATTTCACCACCTACCCCTTCTGGATTTTCGGGGAAGGTTGGGAAAAAATGACCCCCAGTTCCGACAATTCCCGGGGCGATACAATCATTGAAAATGACGTTTGGATCGGCTACAAGGCGACCATCATGCCGGGAGTTCGGATCGGAAATGGGGCAGTTGTCGCAACCCATGCGATCGTGACTCGGGACGTGGAACCTTACACCATTGTCGGCGGCAACCCGGCCCAACCGATTCGCAAGCGGTTTGGTGACGATGTAATTGAAATTTTACAGACCTTGCGTTGGTGGGATTGGGAGATCGAAAAAATCACCGAAAATCTCGAAATTTTGTGCGGTGACAATCTCGAAAAATTGAAACAATTACAATCTTAAATAGGTGGGGGCGATCGCGGTTATTCTTCCCATCTTGTAAACTGTAATTTACAGCCGAAAATTTTGCTTGTCAAATTAAGGATGCCACCGGGCAGAGACGCAAAATTCAAACAATTCTTTTTTACTGTTGCGCTTTCTCAAGATATGACTGGATAGATTCGTGTACCCCAGACGGTGTAGAGAAAGTTTAAATATCTCTTGGGTGGGAACCTGAATTCCATAGAAACTGGAATTTCCGACAATGTAATATAAACGTCCTCCCGGACACAGACGACTCCGTAAACTCTTAAAATGCAGGTGCATATCATGAAAATACCGCATCACATACTGAGCCATCAAGTGGGAATTTTTACGATCCAAAGCGGCGATCGCACCGACAATTTCATAGAGGCGATCGGGAAGTTCGCGATCGGTGGGAGTCCAATTTGCCAATCGACTGGTCGCGGAGCCCCACGTTCCCCCGATCGCATCCCAGTCTAGATCTGCGGCTTCGTGGGCAACTTTGATAAACTTTAACCAGTACATATATGGACGAAGTTCGCGAATGTAACTCATGCGATTTGGATAGGGGGGAGAGGTAATCACGTCCGTATATTTTTGCAAGTTATTGATATCGCCCAGATTTCGAGAATCGCCAAAGTGAATGTTGACATCTCCGGTGATGCGATCGCCAGTCGTGTCTAGAATTGAATTGAGAATATCTGTAAATAAAGTCTGAATCTGTCGAATTTCAAAAGGGAAAACCGAATCCGAAAAAGACATGGATACATGGTCGAACTTGGCCGATGAAGTTTCGATCAGCAACCGGCAAAATGCCACCCAAAGCAAATGATACGAATTCCGCAGGCTGGGTTCGCCAAATTCCAAAACCAATCCTTCCCGCAGTGCAGATAAAATCTTCAAGGTGGGGTCACTCCACCATCTTTGTATGTTGTAAAGTGGGGGAACCCAATTTTCTGTTTCGACTAAATCGATTAAATTTTTCAGCAGGCGATCGCATCTGGATTTTATCTCTTCAATGTGCGATCGCTTATAATTCTGACATTTGGCAGTTCCAAACCAAATCAAAAATGGATTAATATCGACCAAATCTGCCTTTATACCCCGTTCGCCGGCGACAAGTCCCGTCGTCGCCGTCCCCGAAAATGGATCGAGAATGACAGATTGAGTCGAAGCACTGTCCAGCAATTCTGAAACCAATTTCACCGAGTAAGCCGGTGTCAGCCGGAGCCATCCATGTCGTCCGAGCCTGTGATTATATTGAAATGTATAATCGGAACGCCTGGTAATTTTTGAGGTCGGCATTTTGATCATCTCCCACTCAGTAACGTTTCCAAAACGATTCTCACTTCATTTTTTATGGCGTCCGTATTTCTTCTAAAAAAATCGGCTAGATCGTAATTTAAGATTTGCCTCGTAAAAGCATAAATAGAAATGAGAGGGTCGTCATTATCAACGCCGATTAAAATACCACAACGATTATTTTTATATCTTAAAATAAGATCGGCATCGATTTGCGCTGAGAAAATTGCAAAAACTGGCAAGTAACTGCTTGCCCAAGCAACGGTCGCATTGTCAATATCTGCATTTTGTCTTTTACTATCTTTGCTTTTATATCCTTGTCGAACTTCAAAAACAATTCCTCGGCTCGGTTTTTGAACGTCAATTAAATCGCAACAGTAGCCATCGAACCATCGGTCAATATTTTCAAGAATTGCATTATTGTTGATTTTAGACAATTCTAACCTTGCATCTAACGATAACTTTTTGGTCTTGCCAGATTGGGTTTTAGCCGTGTACGACCATTCGGCAAAATCTCGATTGGTGTATCCAGTCGTATCGATAATAATTTCTCTAAATAAACGCTCACAACCAATTCCAATTTGTCGATAAATAGAGGTCATACCTCCCGCCGCCCGATGAGCCGCATACATCAGTTCATTATCTAAGCCGATCCAAGAATAAAATGGATCTGAACCATACAGGGCTGTAAATTCGTCCAATAAATATCCTTTTGAGGTCTGACTATTTCCAAATTTAGGACGATAATTTTTACACCTTTTGAGGGGTTCTAAAAATAAAGACAAATATTGACTGTCATTTGGGGGCATAATTATGGGCTCTATTTATACGGTAGAAAAGAGGGAAGAGGCCACAAACAAAAGAGAGAAAAAAGTGGCATTCATCGTCTGGGTTTCAAAATTGGTGGATGTCAAACACTATTATGGCAATTGCCATCGATTGAAAAACGCAGGGAGGCTTTCAATAAATCAGGGTACAACAGCGTTGTACCCCGACTCAGAAAAACGGATATTTCAAACTAGGCGATCGAATTAACCCAGCAATTCCTTCGCCTTCGCGACCACGTTATCCACGGTGAAGCCGAACTTCTCGAGCACCACGCCGCCGGGAGCGGACGCCCCGAAGGTATCGACGCTGATGGTGGCGCCTTCGTCGGTCACGTAGCGGCACCAGCCGAAGCTGACGCCGGCTTCCACGGCCAGACGCTTCTTGACGGACGCCGGAAACACGGACGCTTTGTAAGCCGCGTCCTGCTTCTCGAACAGCTCCCAACTGGGCATGGACACCACGCGGACTTTCTTGCCCTCTTCCCGCAACTTAGCCGCCGCATCGACGCAGAGGTAGGTTTCGCCGCCGGTCCCGATCAGGATGATGTCCGGGGTGCCGTCGCTGTTGTCGCTGAGGATGTAGGCGCCCTTGGCGACGTTATCGATGGAGCTGCCCTCCAGGTTGGGGAGTCCCTGGCGGGAGAAGGCCATCAGGGTGGGGTGGTGGCGATCTTCGATCGCAACCTTATAAGCCCCAGATGTCTCATTTCCGTCCGCCGGACGAATCACGGTCAGATTCGGGATCAACCGCAGGGAGGCGATGTGCTCAACGGGTTGGTGAGTCGGGCCGTCTTCGCCCAGGGCGATGGAGTCGTGGGTCATCACCCAGAGGACGGGGGCTTCCGCCAACGCGGACAGGCGGATGGCGTTCCGCATATAGTCGGTGAACACCAGGAAGGTGGCGCCGTAGGGGATCAGACCGGAACCGTGGAGGGCGATGCCGTTGCAGATGGCGCCCATGCCGTGCTCGCGGACGCCGAAGCGGAAGTTCCGGTTTTCATACTGACCTTTTTGGAAGTCGCCCAAACCCTTGAGCAGGGTTTTGTTGGAGGGGGCGAGGTCAGCCGAACCGCCGATCAGTTCGGGGAGGGCTCCGGCGATCGCATTTAACGTCGCGCCGGACTGGTTGCGGGTGGCATCCTTCTTGCTTTCCGGGGTGTAGGTGGGTAATGCTTTTTCCCAACCCTCGGGCAGCTTCCCGCTCAACATCCGCTCCAGGGTAGCCGCATCTTCGGGATACTTGGATTTGTACGTCTCGAAGGTAGCTTTCCACTCGTCCTCATATTGGGCGCCGCGCTCGATCGCCTTGCGGAACTGCTTCAGGGCGTCGTCGGGGACCACGAACTCGGGATGTTCCCAACCCAGGTGGTCGCGGGTGGCCTGCACCTCATCCTTACCCAGAGCCGCGCCGTGGACGTCGTGGGTGTTGGCCTTGTTGGGGGAGCCGAAACCGATGGTGGTGGTAACTTTAATTAAAGAGGGTTTGTCCGTTACGGCCTTGGCCGCTTCGATCGCATCCGCGATCGCATCCAAATTGGTGTTGCCGTCGGAAACGTGCTGGACGTGCCAGCCGTAGGCTTCAAACCGCTTGGCGACATCTTCGGTGAACGCCAGATCCGTCGAACCGTCGATGGAGATGTGGTTGTCGTCGTAGAAGGCGATCAACTTCCCGAGGCCCCAGTGTCCGGCCAGGGAGCAAGCTTCCCCGGAAATTCCTTCCATGTTGCAGCCGTCGCCCAAAATGGCGTAGGTGTAATGATCGACGACAGTGCAATCCGGCTTGTTGAAGCGGGCGGCGAGGTGGGCTTCCGCGGCGGCCAGTCCGACGGCGTTGGCGATGCCCTGTCCGAGGGGGCCGGTGGTCACTTCGATGCCTTCGGTGACGTGGTTTTCCGGGTGTCCGGGGGTTTTGGAACCCCACTGGCGGAACTGCTTGATATCGTCCAAGCTGACGCTATCGTAACCCGTCAGATAGAGAAGGGCGTACTGCAACATACAGCCGTGGCCCGCCGAGAGGACGAAGCGATCGCGGTTGAACCACTTGGGGTTTTTGGGGTTGTACCGCATGAAGCGATCCCAGAGCACGAACGCCATCGGCGCCGCGCCCATCGGCAATCCGGGGTGTCCGGAGTTCGCCTTTTCTACCGCGTCGATCGCGAGAAAGCGAATGGAATTAATGCAGAGTTCTTCGAGTGATTGGGTTGCAACAGCCATAGTTATCTTTATCTATCTGCTTGCTTAGGTGTGAGTGCCGGAGCCAGGAAACCAGATGATTGGGGTTCTATATTAAGAATTGCTCTGGAATCGTCCTCGGGCTGCATCTGCGATCATCTCATTTGGAGGGATCGTCAGGCAAGGGACTCGATCGTTTTGGGATCGGGGCGGTAACTCGACCGGCATCTCCCCCTCCGGGAAGACGGCGGGAAGGTTCCACCGCATCACTGCCAACAGTTCCGGTAATGACGCTCAAACGGAAGCGGGTCTGCCAATAGAGTACCACGGCGGGGGGCGATCGGGAGCTTCGGTAAGCGGGGGAAGCGACCGGAGGCGGAGGAGGCGGAGGGGAATTAACCCTCTGTGTTTCTCTGTGCCTGGAGTGGTAAAATTCTAGCCGTCCCAACGTATTTCCCTAGTGCTATCGCAACGATCGCTCGCGCAGTTACAGTTGAAATGGGGTCAGAAATCTTCAAACCCTTATAGAAAAGCAGTTTCAGTTCCCGACTCCCGATTCCCGACTGCCGAGGACCGCGCGTAGTGCTATCGATCCGGTTGAATCTCCAAACCGCAACCGCTCGGAAATCAATTTCCCGCCGACTGCTGGCAAATCGCCAGGGAATATTCCCCCGTCGAGCAGGCCTGTTCCGCCATCCCCAGGGCGATCGCATCGAATAGGGGTGCCGCCCACCGCCGCCCGTCGGGAATGGAACCGGCTTTTTCCACAATTTCCACCGCCTGGGCAACTTCGATGATGGCGATGTGGGGATTATATTCCGCCGCCCTCTCGATCATCGGATGCCAAGCCAGAGAATGCCCCTCGCGATCGCTCTTTCCCCCCCGCACCCTCGGGCCGATATTCACCAACCGCTGCTGCTGGTAAAATGATGCCATCCTCAACTGTAGCCTCGATTCCCAGATGCGATCGCGGGGATGCAACCCCGTCACCAACATCTGCGCCCCCGGCCGGGGGTTCGCCTCGTTCCCCACATCCGCATCCGCCGTCAGGACGACAGTCTGCACGTTGCGATTGCCCCGGTGCACCCCGGCGATGAAGTGCTCCAACGCCTGGAACCCGTCCAGAGTTTCCCCGTACATCTGAATCGTGGGGGTGAGGACATAAAATCCCAAAAACTCCAGACGCCGTTTCATCTCCTCCACGGTGATGGAATTCCACAGCCGCCCGACGGAGGTCCCGTAGACTTTGGCGCCCGATTGTAAGCCGTTGCCGGTATATTGCATCGGCAAAATGGCGATGGGTTTGTCCGTGTCGATGCGGATGGGGGCGACGTCCGCATGGGTCCAGTTGCGGCCGGTGTAATTGTAGCGGACCCGGTAGATCCCCCGTCCGGCTTCAAATTGGTAAACGCGGCCGTCGGGGACGATGGTGACGGCGCCGGAGTGGGGGGAGGCGGCGGGAGTCCGGCGGGGGTAGTTGGCGACGGCGGAACCGGTTTCGGGAATCCCGGCGGCGGCTAATGTGAACGGGATCGAGGCGATCGCGGCCAAACCCAAAGCTATCGTGATTTTCATGGACCTCCACATTGTGAATCTGTATTATTAAAGCGCGAGATCGCAATATCTGCTCCCCCCTTACTCCCCCCTTACTCCCCCCTTACTCCCCCCTTTCTCCCCCCTTACTCCCCCCTTA
>NZ_JAYFER010000128.1:0-219 GCF_055795065.1 Lyngbya sp. CCY1209 | reverse complement strand
GTCTAGCTTGCTGAAAATCTCCTTGGAGACTACCCCCGAGTAATACCTTGACCATCCTGTAATGATGGGATTGAGATGTTTTATCAGGGCGGCTTGAGGTGCTGTTTTGTGTTTTTTAATCACCTCTTTCACCTTTTCAGTATGGGCTCTGATTGCTTCTTTATCTGGTTTAACATGGGTTACGAAGCCTAGTAATCTGCTGACCTTTCCCCCACTTTT
>NZ_JAYFER010000127.1:0-402 GCF_055795065.1 Lyngbya sp. CCY1209 | reverse complement strand
AATAGCCGAAATCATCTGAAGATGATTGGGGAAGTTATAATAACTGCGGGAGGATGATTCGTGAAAAATGATCCAGTCGTCGAAGAAATTCAGAAAATTAGAGCCGATTACGTCGCCAAATTTAATAGTGATATCCGTTCGATTTATGCCGATATTAAAAGGCGAGAAAATCTGAGCAATAAGAAATATTACCGTTCCCCGCCAAAACGAATTATAATGACTGCAATGGTCGCTCAAAAATAACTGTAGGTAGGGTGTGTTCCCCGGCTGCATCCCCCAATTGAGGCGATAATGATATCAGATACGGTTATCCCCTCCTAAACCTCCCAATCATCGACCGATGATTTGAGCTGGTAGGGGCGCAAGGCTTGCGCCCTCGGGAATTGATTCCCAAGCGGTTTG
>NZ_JAYFER010000126.1:0-5707 GCF_055795065.1 Lyngbya sp. CCY1209 | reverse complement strand
CTCTGTGCCTGCCTTCTGATTTTAGGGGCAACCTGCCTTCTGATTTTAGGGGCAACCTGCCTTCTGATTGGGAGGGAGATCGGAGGGCAACCCTATAAGGTTGCCCCTACGAAATCGAAATCGGAGGGCAACCCTATAAGGTTGCCCCCACAGGATTTGAGGGGGTTAAACTGCGGTCATCGGGGCCGGTTTGACCGGGTTTGGAGCCGTTTCCAAGATGGCGCGGGCCGCCTGACGCCCGGATAGAGTGGCCCCTTCCATACTATCGATATAGTCCTGTTGGGTGTAACTTCCGGCTAGGAAAAAGTTGGGAACCGGGGTTTTTTGGGCGGGGCGATAGGGGTCCATTCCGGGGCCTTCTCGGTAGAGGGACTGCGCCAGTTTGACGACGCTGTACCAGGTCATATTTAATTCTCGGGAAGAGGGGAATAAATCGTGAACCTGTTGGAGGACGTGGTGGGCGATCGCCTCGTTATTCTCCTTGATAAACGGGTCGCCGGGAGTCAATACCAACTGCATCAGCGAGCCCTCTCCTTTCCGGTAATAATCCCCCGGACTGGTTAACGCCAAATCTGCGAAACAAGAGAAATCTGCATCGGGGGTATAGAGTAAATTATCCATCCCCGCCGCCGTTTCCAACTGCTTCCGTTTGGTTGCGTCGTGCAGTTCCGTCACCCAGCCATCGAAGCGGAGTTGCACCGTCGCCACCGGGACGGTATCGAGTTTATAAATATTGTCGAATTCCGGCCATTTCCGCCAAGCTTCCGGGAGCATTTTTTGCGCTCCGGGGACGTCGCAGGCGCAGACGTAGGCATCGGCGACGACGGTTTCTTCCGTCTCTCCTTTGGCGATAACTAAGCCGGTGACTTGGGTTTTGCTGTCTATGTCGGCGAATTGAATTTCTCTGACCCGGCGGCGGAGGTGAATTTTTGCGCCCCGTTTTTCCAAATAGTCAACGATGGGTTTGTGGAGGTATTCGGCGGGGGAACCTTCCAACATTCGCAATACCGAGGCTTCCGTTTTGGCGGCGAAAAATTGGAAGATCGTCAGCATACAGCGGGCGGAGATATTTTCGGTGTCGATAAAGCCCAAAGCGTAGGCGATGGGGTTCCACATCCGCTTCAGACTGCCCTCCGAACCGCCCTGGCGGCGGAACCAGTCGGCGAAACTGACTTTATCCAAATCTCGGATGGTTTTCATCGCCCCGTCGAAGTCCACCAAACCCCGGACGATGGGGCTGGTTCCGAGGGCGATCGCATTTTGAAATTTGTCCGTCGCCGAGAGTTGGGAGGTGGTGAAAAATGCTTTCAGGCCGTTGAAGGGGGCGCCTGTCAGAAACCGAAAATCCAGACTTCCGGTGACGCCGCCCCGGTTGACGAAGTTGTGGACGTGCTCCTTGAGTCGCAGATTTTCAAAGGCACCCACCTTTTTCATCAAATCGAATAATTGGTAGTAGCAGCCGAAAAAGACGTGCAGCCCCATTTCGACGTGATTGCCGTCTTTGTCCACCCAACTGCCGACTTTCCCGCCCACGAAGGGACGGGACTCGAATAGTTCGACTTCGTGTCCGGCATCGACCAACTCGACGGCCGTGGCCATGCCGGCCAATCCTGCTCCTGCGATCGCAACCCGCATTCTTTACTCTATCCTTAACGGTTCGTTTACGAATTGTAACAAAAAAGCGATCGCACCCGTTAGTTTTCCGTCCGCTCGGGGTTGCCCCCCGCGCCGAGAGGGGATGAGGTGATGAAACGGTAAGGCGATTCGACTGTATCGCGGCGGACAGACAACCGCCATCACTTTCCCGTCTTCCCTTCCAACAGTGTTTTCAATACCAAAGTGACGATCGCCAAACTAGCCAAAACCACCGCCGCCGTGTAAGCCGAAGTCGTCTGATATTGGACGTGCATTTCTTCCACAAATAAGGGCAACGTCTGGGTTTTTCCGATGATATTTCCCGACACCACCGCCACGGCGCCAAATTCCCCCATCGCCCTGGCATTGGTGAGGACAATGCCATACAATAAACTCCAGCGGATCGAGGGCAGCGTCACCCGCCAGAAGGTTTGCCAATCATTCGCCCCCAGGGTTTTTGCGGCTTCCTCCTGTTCGGTGCCAATTTCTTCCAAAACCGGGAGGACTTCCCTCGCCACGAAAGGCATACAGACGAACGCCGTCGCCAGGACAATTCCCGGAAAGGCGAACATCACCTTCCACCCCACCGATTCCAACGCCGGACCGAACCACCCCAGGCGCCCGTACAACAACACCAGCATCAGCCCGACAACGACGGGGGAAACGGAAAAAGGTAGGTCAATAATACTCAATAATAATGTGCGTCCGGGGAAGCGGTGGCGGGCGATCGCCCAGGCTGTAACCAGCCCAAATACGACATTCAGGGGAACGACGATCGCGGCGACAAGCAGGGTCAATTTTGCGGCGTGCAAAAATCCCGGCGAAATTAAAGTGGAGTAAAATCCATTCCAACCTTTTTCAAATGCACCAAAAAAGATATTAACAGCCGGAATAAATAACACCAAAATGATAAAAAGTAAAACTGCTAAAACCAGGAAAATTTCAAAATTTGCGATCGGGGTCTGAGAGGTTCGCGATCGCGCCGGTTGAATCCATTCTTTAGGATTGAATAAAATGTTCATAATTTTTTCTCCGTGTCCTCTGTGCCTCTGTGGTTTTCTTATTAAACTCAACTGGCTTAATGTCCCTATTTTATCCCCGCCGAATTCCCCCAGCTTTGCAACAAATTAATTGCCACAAGAGAGAGCAGAGAAACCAATAACATCACCGTGCCAATGACTGCAGCCCCGGCATAGTCGAACTGTTCCAAACGCTGGAAAATTAACACGGGGGCGATCAGAAATTCGCTTTCCGGGGAAGCGATAACGAACCAAAACCCAGGCGACGGCAACCCCGGCGATGCCGTTGAAGGCGGCGGCACAAAATGCGGTCGTAAACGTGACTTCATAGGCGGACAGGGCCACGGGATCGGTGGCGATGCGCCAAATTTCCGAAAAACTCAGGTTTCCGGCGTACAGGGTGAGGGCGAGAATGGGAAGCAATAACATCAGGCTGAGATAGCCGCCGATCCCCCACCAGTACCAGGAAATTTTTGGGAAAAATTGGTGAACAAATAGTTTGGATTTTGACAATGTAATAGTCATGGTTCCTTTGGGCGCGATCGCACTCATCAAGCAGTTAGAAATTGGAGAACAAACTGCGGCGGTGGCACAACCTGGGAAAACCGATCGCTCCCCTCCTATAGCAATGTGGAACCATTTGTCAAATTGTCCGGCCCCCAAACCCCCAATCCTGGGGGCTTTGACTGGATCGACTTTTCACTCATCATTTCACACTGCTATATTACCTATTCCGATCGCCCCACCTCCGCTTGAATTTTGTCGAATACCGCCCCGTCGCCAAAAAATTGGGTTTGAACCCCATCCCACCCGCCCAAATCTTCGACGGTGAAAAGGTTCGGAATATCGGGATATTTGTCCCTAAATTCCGCGGCGACGGCATCGTTGACGGGGCGGAAGCCGACTTGGGCGAATTCCCGCTGGGCGGCGGGGGTATAGAGATACTGCACGAAGGCTTCGGCGACTTCCCGGGTTCCGTGTTTGTCCACGTTCGCATCGACGACGGCGATCGGGTTGTCGATGGAAATGTTGGTTTCCGGAATAATATAAGGTAAAGTTTGGCCCTGGCGTCGGGCGAGTATCACTTCATTTTCGTAATTGATCAAAACGTCTCCCTGTCCCTGCTGGTAAAAAACCTCGGTGGCTTCCCGGGCGTTTTTCGGCAAAACGGGGACCTGGCTGTAAACCTGTTTGACGAAGGCGAGGGCGTCCGCTTCGTCCCCTCCAGTTTGGGTGATGCTCCCCCACAGGGCGAGGAAGTTCCAACGCGCTCCCCCGGAGGTTTTGGGGTTGGCGGTGATGGCTTGGATGTCGTCGCGGGCGAGATCGTCCCAATCTTCGACGGTTTTGGGGTTGCCCTCCCGGGTGACGAGGGCGGCAACGGAACGGTGGACGATCGCGTTGTTGGGGGCCTCGGTTTCCCATCCGGGTTCGATCAGCCCCGCTTTTTCGAGTTCTCGGACGTCCAACGCCAGGGCCAACGCCACGACGTCGGCTTCCAAACCGTCGATGACGGCGCGGGTTTGGGAACCGGAACCGCCGTAGCTTTGGCGGATGGTGACATCTTGGTTGTGTTCGGCTTTCCAGTCGGCGACGAACTCGGGAATGATTTTTTCGTAGGCGGCTTGGGTGACGGCGTAGGAAACCAGGGTGATTTCGACGCGATCGCTGGCAGTTTTGTTACTGTCGCAGGATGCGATCGCCGTGCCGACACCAATTCCCACCAACAACAGGGCGAGACGGCGCCGCCATTTCGGGCGGAATTTGGATTTCATGGGTCTGTTCCTAAATCTCCGGTTCCCAGATAGGGATACCGGATTTTATGGCAATTTTACGGGTTCAGTTCTGTCCGGCTCCCCCCTTATCTCCCCCCTTACAAAGGGGGGTTGGGGGGGATGGGGGCGGGGGGGATAGCGTAGCCTAAATCTGTTCTGATTGAATTGTAACTGAAGTTTAAATGTTTTGCAATACACTTGCGATTCAAATCCAAATCTTGTATCCTGAGAGTGGAGAACAACTGAGTGGCAATGGCAAAGCCAGCGAAACCCGCAGCAATCGAGGGAATTGCCGGGGAACTGAGTCGGGGAAACTACCTGTTTCGCGGTTTGGACGGGGCGGAATTGTCGGAAGCCTTGGCCAAAGGCAAGGTGACGCCCCAAAAGCTGTATTCGAGCCGTCCGGTTTACACAGCTTTTGAGCCCGACACTTCCATCGAATCCCTCTACGCGGTGACGGGTGGCGGTCCGGTGGTGGTTCGCAGTGCCCCCCTCGATCGCATCATCGCCCTCACCTACCCGGGAAACTGTTTCGGGATGCGGAACCTGGCCCTGGGTTACGGGCGGGTGAGCCGCGCCTTCCCCAGTTTGGTAGAGGCTTACAAAACCACCGACGCGATCGAGATTTCCATCGATATCATCCAAATCCTGCACGCCGAAAACGAGACATTTCGCGATCGCTACGATTACCTATTTGAACTGCGAGAAAAATTCCAATACCACCTGCTCAATTGCAGCACCCATCCCCCCCAGGCGGTGGCAGCCCTGCTGAGGGCGCTCATCTATCAAGAGCGATCGCTCGGAAACCAGCCCCAAACCGACGGCGTTTATACCTTTAATTTGCCCGTCGATATCATCGCCCGCGCCGCCCAACTCAACCATCGCACCGTCGAACAAGTCATCAAAGGAATGCGAAAAGAGGGGTTAATACTCCCCTCAAAAAGCGACGATTCCTCCGACGACATTCTGAGAGTCTGCGACCCCGAAGGCCTCAAAGAAATCTACAGCGCCACCCGCGACAAAGTATCCTGGTGGCCGCTGCGATAGGGGAGGGAGTAGGGATTAGGGAGTAGGGAGTAGGAAGTAGGGAATAGAAATGACCTTGGAATCCGAGTTTCGGACTCAGTTTCCAAAACGAACCTGTAAATTCGATGAATTGCTAATTATAGCGAATCTGGTTAAATACCCGAAAAGTCAAAGCTATAGCAATGAGCGCTCGTGTGTTTACAGTTCGGTTCGTGGAACAGAACCCGAAACTTCCATGTGTCTTGGCGATTT
>NZ_JAYFER010000125.1:0-404 GCF_055795065.1 Lyngbya sp. CCY1209 | reverse complement strand
TTCAAAGCCAAGCCATTACGGAGAGTTTGGATACCAAAACCCGGACGGGATGAAAAACGCCCTCTGGGAATCCCGACAATTCGAGACAGAGCCAAGCAAGCCTTGGTCAAGATGGCAATGGAACCCTACTGGGAACCATTATTCGAGGGGACAAGCTATGGGTTTCGACCCGGACGCTCAACCCACGATGCATTAGCAAGAATCTACATAAGCATCAACAAAAAGAGCTACTACGTTCTTGATGCGGATATCGCCAAATGCTTCGACCAGATTGACCATGACTACCTACTATCCAAACTTCATTGTCCAACGACCATAAGGCACAACATCAGACAATGGTTAAAAGCCGGGGTTATTGACAATGGTGTATTTGACGACACGAAAGCCGGGACACCTCAAGGAGG
>NZ_JAYFER010000124.1:0-5927 GCF_055795065.1 Lyngbya sp. CCY1209 | reverse complement strand
ACATTGACTATGCCTTTAAGAGTTCAGTTTTGGACGGCTTAAGAATCCCCGCGTCTTTAGACCGGGGAGAAGTCAACAAACATAGTGATGTCGGCATCGACCCGGGAACGGCGGGAGCGTCGAACTCCCCAGATTTTTGCTGTCAGTCAATGACCGGAACTTGGTATGAGATCAAGTTCGGACAATCAGTCATTGTATGGATTTCTGATTGTCGAATAAAAAACAGTTTTTTCTCAAAACTATTTTGGCGGACTTGGTATGACAACGAAAATTGCCATCGGGGGGACTCCATCAAATTAGGAAACCAAAGACAATGGATAATTCAGCTTCTGAAAATAACGATATCAATCTCATTTTACATCCCGAAACCCAACGGGTGACGGTTGACGACCCGTCACCCACAATTTCCGTGCGCTGGGATCGGGTCGCCCAAGAGGCGGTCATCAATACTGCCCCGGGACCGACGATCGCCTCCCGCGCCTATGGGATGGTACACACGGCCATCTACGACGCCTGGAGCGCCTACGATCCGCTGGCCGTCGGGACTCAATTGGGAGATGCCCTGCAGCAGCCCCAGTCAGAAAACACCGCCGCCAACAAAGCGGAAGCCATGAGTTTTGCGGCTTACCGGGTGCTCTCCGAATTATTTCCCACCCAAGTCGATCTTTTCGATGAATTGATGGCCGATTTGGGTTACGATCCCGACGACACCGCCATGAATGGAAGCACTCCCGCCGGGATCGGAAACATCTCCGCCGAAGCTCTGTTAACATTTCGCAGAAATGACGGCTCCAATCAACTCGGAAATCACCCGAACGGCGACGGCACTCCCTATTCGGATATCAGCGGCTATCAACCCGTCAATCCGCCCGGAGATCCGAGGGACATTGAACGCTGGACGCCCGAACGAGTGCCCATGGACGCCCAACCGGGACAAGAGCAACAGGTGCAAAGGTTTCTGACCCCCCACTGGGGTTATGTCGTGCCTTTTAGTTTCGCTTCGGAGTCCGGAGGGCGATCGCCGCTGCCCCAACCGTTTTTATCCTTCGAGGGCGAGATCGACTGGGAAGGCAATCCGAACCCTTTTCCCCCGGATTTCGGACAGAATCCCCCCCATTTCTCCCCGTGGCACGAACTGCGACCGCCGGAACCCGAGCCGTTTTTATTGGTCGATGGCGAGGTGGACTTGCAAGCCGGCACGATCGCTTTGAGCGACGGGTCGTCCGTGCCAATCAGCCCGGATATTGTCGGCACGATTATCAATCCCGAATTCATCGAACAAACAGAACAGGTCGTCGATTACAGCGCCTACCTGACCGACGAACACAAATTGATTGCGGAATTTTGGGAAGATGCGGGCGGTACGTCCTTCCCGCCGGGCACTTGGATGACATTCGGACAATATGTGTCGGCCCGGGATGACCACACGTTGGATGAAGATGTCAAACTCTTTTTGAATTTGGGAAATGCGGTATTCGATGCCGGCATCGCGACGTGGGAAGCGAAAGTTTACTACGACTATGCTCGTCCCGTGCGGACGGTGCGCGAACTCGGCGAACTGGGCTTGATCGGGGAGTTTGATTCCGAACTGGGCGGTTTTGCGATCGAGGCTTGGGGCGGGCCCGGAGAAGGCATTCAGACGATTCTGGCGACGGATTTTCTCACCTATCAAACGCCGGGGAGCGACCCTTCGCCTCCCTTCGCCGAATATGTCTCGGGCCACAGCACTTTCAGCGCGGCGGGGGCCGAGATTCTGCGGCGCTTTACCGGCGGCGACGATTTTGGGGCGGCGGTCACTTTTGAGCCGGAGGAGTCCCGCTTTGAACCGGGTATGACCCCGCACACTCCCGTGACTTTGGAGTGGGAAACCTTCGGCGAAGCGGCCGACGAGGCGGGGATTTCTCGCCTTTACGGGGGCATCCACTTTCAGGACGGCGATTTGAACGGTCGGTCCCTGGGGCGACAGGTGGCGGGCCGGGTTTGGGAACAAACGCACTCGGCGATCGCTCCCAATACGATTGTCGGTACGGATGGTGACGACGGGTTGAGCGGCACCCGGGAAAATGATTTGATCCGCGGCGGTGGCGGCGATGATTTCATCCGAGGTTTGACGGGTAATGATGTTCTCTACGGAGGTGCGAATGACGATAATCTCGACGGGAGTATGGGAGATGATATCATTGCCGGGGACGGGGGCGACGACTTCCTCATCGGGGGTCCGGGCGGCGATCGCTTCGACTTCGGAGCGGGTGACGGCAACGATATCATCGCCGATTTTCGAGATGGAATAGATATTATCGGTTTGAAGGACGATCTGACTTTCGAGCAATTGTCTGTCTCTCGGGTCGGCCACGACACTCGCATCAGTGCCCCACAACTTTCGATGACATTGCTTGGCGTCGAAAGCAGTGCCATCGATGTCGATGATTTTATCGAGGTTCTGGCTTGATGTCACGGGGTGGGGGAATTTTAGACTGGAGATTTGAGATTCCCCCGACTCCCACGACTAACAATTCAATAATATTGTCGGGATTCCCGTCGTTTTTGATCGTAGGTTTTCGAGAGGTGGTGCGGATCGATTTTGACGACAAAACAGGTGCCGCGTCCCACTTCGCTATCCACCTCAATTTCGCCGCCGTGGAGTTCGACGCAGGTTTTCACGATCGCCAGCCCCAAGCCGGTTCCCCGGATCGTCTCCACATTTTTGCCCCGATAAAAGCATTCAAAGAGGCGATCGCGATCGGCGGGCAGAATGCCGATGCCTTCATCTTTAATTTTAAAGTATATTTTCTCATTTTGACAACCCAGGTCGAAGTCGATCGCGCCCCCGTCCGGCGAATATTTGATCGCGTTAGAAATGAGATTGGTCAACATCTGTCGCAACAATTTCGGATCGCCGTAACAGGGGATTGAATCGCGATCGGAGCGAAAAACTAAGGCGTGTTTGTCCGCCGCCAAGGGCTGCAACTCTTCCAGCAATTTTTGACCGAAGGAAACCAGATCCAGGGGCCGGAGTTGAAAGTCTATCGTCCCCGATTCGGCGCGGTTGACCAGCAGCATATCTTCCACCAAAGATGCCATGTGTTTAGCCGCATTTTGGATCAGTCTCAGGAAGTGGAGTTGCTGTTCCGTCGAAAGTTCTTGGTGGTGAGTTTCGATCAGTTCCGCCCCGGATAGGATCGTCGTCAGGGGGGTGCGATATTCGTGGGAGACGGTTTGGATGACTTGAGATTTGAGCGCGCCGAGTTCCCGCTCTTTTTCGAGGGCTTGGCGGATTTCAGATTCCACCCGCTTGCGATCGCTGATATCCCGGATCACGATCATCCGAGAACCGGGCGATGTCTCCGATTTCATCGGTTGCACGATCGCCTCCAAAACTTGTTCCGGCGAGGAGGAAACGGTAATTTCGTGGGTGACTAGATGGGGCGATCGCATCAACTCCGCTACCGCAAATCCCCCCAGTTCTGACAACACTCCGGCTTCGATTTTTCCGACCGCTTTGAGATAGATTTTTCCCCGGGGATTGGCGAGGACGACCTTTTGATTTCCATCGATCAACAAGACCCCTTCGGGTAAGTTTAGCGCCAAATTGTGCAAGTTTTGCTGCTCGACTGCTAACCGAGATTGCAGGTGTTGGAGGGTGATGGCGGTATGGTTGGCGAGGTAGTAGAGCAGCCGGATGTGGGATTCGGTGAAACGTCCCTTCGATTCGGCTCCCAAAAACAGCAACCCCACGATCTGGGTTTGGGTTTCTGACCGGGCGATGAGGGGGATCGAAAAGCGCGATTCCAGGGCCGCGATCGCCGGTGGTTTTCCCCGGGGAATTTCGAGGGGGTGAAAGCACAGCGGACGACGATACAAATTTTCTCCGATCATCGAAGCCAACTGTTCCAAAAGTTGGGTTTGAATGGTTTCCTGAAGGGGGCGGGAAAGGGGACGGAAAGCCCGTAAAAATAACTGACAATTTGGGGGGGTTTCGACGGCTTCTCCCGGGTCTGGCATCCCATATTCTAGGAAGATACTGCCCGCCACGTCGTAGGGAATCAGAGGCCAGAGATATTCAAAGGTCGATCGAAATAAATCTTCGTAGCTGTGGGGATAGCCGACTTGTCGGAAAATTCGATAGAGGGTGTGGAGTTCGTCGGCTACGGGGTCGGGGGGGGAAACCGCCGGGGCGATCGCGGCCCCGAAGCCCAAGATGCAGTTTTTTCCCCATCCGCTCATTTTCCAAAGAAAATTTTGGTAGTTGCCGTCCCGGCGACGCAATCGCAACGAAACTTCCCCCACCTCCTCCGGCGAGAGTATCTTTTCCAGGTCATGGGTCCGGGACAAGTCCTCCGGATGAATCCAATCCCACCACATTTGGCCGACGAGATCCGCTTCCGTCCAGCCTAATATTTTGGCCCAGGCCGGGTTGACCTGGCGGATGCAACCGTCGGGTCCCAGGAGACAAATTAGATCGGATGAGAGTTGCCAGAATATTTCCAACTGGGTTTTTGCCTTTTGCGATCGTGCCATCGGGGATTCGGCTTGCACTCGGCGAGTTCTTGACAGGGGAAAGAATCAACAAAATGTCCGACATCAGCCCGGTGACGGACTGTCAAACCATTTTAATACTTTTTTAAGACTTCCGAAATAGTTGGGGTGCAATATCAAATCCCGATGGGCGATCGCACGAAGCCCACCGGCCAAGCTGATCGCGCACCGACATGAACCCGAAAACACCTGTGGGTGTGGATGTCGGGGAACGGGATTGGATGGGAGTCGCCGGAGTCCGTCAAGAACATTTGCGGAAATGGGACGGGATGGGTTGCCGTTTGTCTGCAAATGTTACGGTTTTTTCCGAGAAAATATACACTTTTTGATTCATACTAATTCCGAGGCGATCGCATTCATCTCGCGTCAATTGGGCATTCAAAACCGTCCCGTCCCGCAGCAATAATTCAATTTGAACGTCCCAACCCATGTAAACGATGCGTTTGACAATTGCCGGGATACTTTGATCGTTGGGAATTTCGCCGATGCGGATGTCGTGGGGGCGCACCAAAACCTCCGATGTTTCGTCCTGGGGGAGGACGTTTACCGGGCCGATAAAACCCATCACAAAGCGGCTGGCGGGGCGATCGTAAACCTGTTGGGGGGTCCCCACCTGTTCGATGCGCCCCTCGTTCATCACCACAATTTCATCGGCAATTTCCATCGCCTCTTCGCGATCGTGGGTGACAATTAAGGTCGTGACGTGTACCTCATCGTGGAGGCGGCGCAACCAGGCCCGCAAATCGTGCCGCACGTTCGCATCCAACGCCCCGAAGGGTTCATCTAATAGTAAAACCTTCGGTTCGATCGCCAAGGCGCGGGCGAGGGCGATGCGCTGCCGCTGTCCGCCGGAAAGTTGGGCGGGATAGCGATCGCCCAATCCTTCTAATTTAATTAAATCTAACAATGAGGCGACCCGCCCCCGGATATCAGATTTTTTACGGCGGGCAATTTCCAGCGGAAAAGCGATATTTTGGCGGACGGTCATATGTTTGAACAGGGCGTAATGTTGGAATACAAATCCGACCTGCCGCTCCTGGACTTGGGCATCGGTGACGTCGCCATTTTCTAAATAAATGCGCCCGGAGTCGGGTTTTTCTAATCCCGCGATCGCCCTCAATAAGGTGGATTTCCCGGAACCGGACGGCCCGAGCAGTGCCACCAGCGACCCGGTTTTGACGGTCAAATTGATGTCGTCTAAGGCGACAAAATTCCCGAAGCGTTTGACAAGATTTTCAACCTGAATAGTCATGGCTTTAATTGGGTGTAAAAAATTGATAATTGATCATATCAGATCCGGTTATTTACACGCTCCCCGATCCCCCCCAGCCCCCCTTAAAAAGGGGGGAGCCCGATCCCCCCCAGCCCCCCTTAAAAAGGGGGGAGCCCGA
>NZ_JAYFER010000123.1:0-7657 GCF_055795065.1 Lyngbya sp. CCY1209 | reverse complement strand
AAAGTCAGTCAGGCTCAGCCTGCATTTACTGTTTGACCCCAGAATCCCCGTCGCTGTCTTCGCGGGGAGTTTGTCAATCAAGAAAACGATATCCGTACTTATCGTGAAATCTTCAAGATTTTCCTCCTCTGTGAAAAGTACGGAGTCCCAATTGAACTTCGGGCAAGAATGATGGACCATTCGACTATTGTTAACGAGAGCAAGTACAAGACTCAAGGAGTAGACGCTACCCTGGAAGTCTTGAAAAGATCGGCGCGATTGCCGATCCCTTATAACCTTGCCCTAGAGCGCCTATCGGAGGCGGGCATTGACCCCAACTTACCGGAAGTTAAGACTATCTTGAGAATCATCTATCAGCTCGGGGACTGACCTTATAGGGGTTTTGTGATAGAAGTCTTGCTTTTTTAATCAATTATTAAGTTTTGTTGCATAGGATACGCACTCATCGTCCAATGCGCTAAGACGGTAAAGAGTGCAATTTGAGTGTAACGGCGTAAAACTCGGTTAAAAAATATAGCCGAAAGTCTTACGGAAGAGGGTTTAACAAAAATGCGGACGAAAGGACTTGAACCTTCACGTCGCGAGGACACTAGAACCTAAATCTAGCGCGTCTACCAATTCCGCCACGTCCGCTTATTTGTGCAGTAAACCATTATAACAGAGATCGGGGATTGCGGGGGAAGATTTTTCAATCCGCCCCCGTCCCCGAAGGGTTCTATTTAACGTAGTAGTCCTGAACCGCCTTCACGTCGAAGGAAGTCTGGGTGAGCGATCGCAGCGCCGCGACGGTGGCCTTAGCCCCGGCGATGGTGGTGATGATCGGCACCTTGTAGGCCAGGGCCGATCGCCGGATCTTGATCCCGTCCTCCCGGGCTTCCTCCCCGGAGGGAGTGATGATCGCCAACTGCACGGCCTGGTTTTTGATCGCGTCCAGGACGTTGGGCCGCCCCTCGTGGAGTTTCAACTCCATGTCCACCTTGACCCCGTGCTCCCAGAGTACCTTGCGGGTGTTGATGGTAGCCGTCACCTTGAAGCCAAGATCCAGGAAGTCCTGCACCACCGGGACGATCGCCTCCTTATCGCGATCGTTGACGGAAACGAACACGGTCCCCGACTTGGGCAACACCTGCCCCGCCGCCAGTTCCGCCTTGGCGAAAGCCTGTCCGAAGTCCGTATCGATGCCCATCACTTCCCCAGTCGATCGCATTTCCGGGCCGAGGAGCACGTCCGTACCCGGGAACTTGGCGAAGGGCAGCACCGCCTCCTTCACCGAGACGTAGGTGGGGACCCGTTCTTCAGTGAAGCCCAACTCCTCCAACGTCTTGCCGGACATCACCCGGGACGCCATCTTCGCCAGGGGGACGCCGATCGCTTTGGAAACGAAGGGCACCGTCCGCGACGCCCGGGGGTTGGCTTCCAGGATGTAAACCTGTTCCCCCTGCACCGCGAACTGGATGTTCATCAACCCCACCACGTTCAGAGCCTTGGCGAGTTGGATCGTCTGGCGGCGGATCGTCTCGATCGCCCCTTCGGACAGGGTTTGGAAGGGGATGGAACAGGCCGAATCGCCGGAGTGGACCCCCGCCTGTTCGATGTGTTCCATGATGCCGCCGATGACCACATTTCCGGTTTTGTCGGCGACCGCATCCACATCCACCTCGATCGCATTTTCCAGGAACTTGTCCACCAAAATCGGGTGATCGGGTTCCACCTGCACCGCAAAGGTCATGTACCGTTCCAACTCCTCATCGGAGTAGACGATCTCCATCGCCCGACCCCCCAAAACGTAGGAGGGGCGCACCACCACAGGATAGCCGATGCGACCGGAGATCACCAACGCTTCCTCGTAGCTGCGGGCGATGCCGTTGGGCGCCTGCTGGATGTCAAGTTCCCGCAGGATCTTCTCGAACCGCTCCCGATCTTCGGCGGTGTCGATGGAGTCGGGGGACGTACCCCAAATCTTGGTTTTTAACGTCGATGCCTCCAGGGCTTTTTGCAGGGGTACGGCCAGTTTCAAAGGCGTTTGGCCGCCGAACTGGATGATGATCCCGTCCGGTTCTTCCGCCTCGATAATGTTGAAGACATCCTCTTGGGTCAGGGGTTCAAAATAGAGGCGATCGCTGGTGTCGTAGTCCGTGGAAACCGTCTCCGGGTTGGAGTTGACCATGATGGTGACGTAGCCATCCTCCCGCATCGAATAGGAGGCGTGGCAGCAGCAGTAGTCGAACTCGATCCCCTGGCCGATGCGGTTGGGTCCGCCGCCCAAAATCATCACCTTGGGTTTGTCGGAGGCGATCATTTCGTCCTCTTCCCAGTAGGTGGAATAGTAGTAGGGCGTTTGGGACTCGAATTCCGCCGCGCAGGTATCCACCATTTTATAAACGGGTTTCACCCCCAACCCCTTGCGGTAGCTTCGCACCTCGTCTTCGGTGGTTTTCTCGGTGGTTTTCGTGGCGAAGGCGATTTGGCGATCGCTGAATCCCTGCCGCTTCACCTCCAGCATCTCCTCAGCCTTCAGTTCCTTGAGGGGGGTGCGCTTCAGGAATTTCTCGGTTTCCAACAGGTCCTTGAATTTGTCCAAAAACCAGGGGTCGATGCCGGTGAGTTCGTAAATTTCTTCCACGGACATCCCCATCAACATGGCGTGACGCAGGGTCAGCATCCGGTCAGGGTTCGGCGTCCGCAGCCCGGAGCGGATATGATCCAGGCTGAGGAGTTTTTCGTCCTTGTTGAGTCCCCAACCCGCCAAACCGGTTTCGAGCGATCGCAGGGCCTTTTGGAAGGATTCGACAAAGGTGCCGCCGATGGCCATCGCCTCCCCCACGGATTTCATCTGGGTGGTGAGGACGGGTTGGGCGCCGGGGAACTTCTCGAAGGTGAAGCGGGGGATCTTCGTGACCACATAATCGATGGTGGGCTCGAAGGAGGCGGGGGTTTTTTTGGTGATGTCGTTGTCGATCTCGTCGAGGGTGTAGCCGACGGAGAGTTTGGCTGCGAATTTGGCGATCGGGAATCCAGTGGCCTTGGATGCCAGGGCCGAGGAACGGCTAACCCGGGGGTTCATCTCAATTACGATTACGTCCCCGTTGACGGGGTTGACGGAAAACTGGATGTTTGATCCCCCGGTTTCCACGCCGATTTCCCGGATGATTTTGATCGAGGCATCCCGCAACCGCTGATATTCCTTGTCCGTCAGGGTTTGGGCGGGGGCGACGGTGATGGAATCGCCGGTGTGGACGCCCATCGGGTCGATGTTTTCGATGGAACAGATGATGACGACGTTATCGGCCAGATCCCGCATGACTTCGAGTTCGTACTCTTTCCAACCGATCAGGGATTGTTCCACCAAAATCTGGGACACCGGGGAGGCGTCCAACCCCGCCATCGCCATTTCTTCGTATTCTTCCTGGTTGTAGGCAATGCCGCCGCCGGTGCCCCCCAGGGTGAAGGCGGGGCGGATGATCAGGGGGTAGCTTCCGATCTGATCGGCGATCGCCATCGCCTCGTTCATATTGCTGACAATGCCGGACGGACAGCACTTCACGCCGATTTTTTCCATCGCCTGTTTGAATAACAGGCGGTCTTCGGCCTTTTCGATCGCTTCTAATTTCGCGCCGATCAGTTCCACGCCGTATTTGTCCAACACGCCATTTTTCGCCAGGTCCACGGCGATGTTGAGGGCGGTCTGGCCCCCCATCGTCGGCAGCAGGGCATCGGGCCGTTCCTTGGCGATCACTTTTTCCACGATCTCGGGCACCAACGGCTCGATGTACGTCCGTTCGGCGGTTTCCGGGTCGGTCATGATTGTGGCCGGGTTGGAGTTGACCAGGACTACCTCGTAGCCTTCTTCTCGCAGCGCTTTACAGGCTTGAGTCCCGGAATAGTCGAACTCGCAGGCTTGTCCGATCACAATTGGGCCTGAACCCAGAAGCAGAATTTTTTTCAGGTCGTCGCGTCGGGGCATATTTCTCAGCTATCCGTTATTCGGTGATCCATATTAGTGTATAATTTGCGGGGAATCCCAGAATCAAACTCGTCTGTTGAGTTCCGATCTGGGTCAGACCCAAACAATGATGGATCGGTCTTTGAATCACAGTCAGGGTACACCCTCCATCCCCTGCCAAATGTTCAGATTGAACTTGACGCCGACGAACGTTTGTGAAGTTCCGCCCCGGGATGTCCTTACTGTTGACTTGGACAGGAGTCCGGGATGCTTTCCTGGCGGTGTCTCGATCAGATGATGTCCGACTGCACAAGCAGTTGAGCCAGCCGGATTCCGGCGTTTTCGCCGGTTCCCCGGGATACGATGGCAGTCGCCCGGGTCCTCCGGACATCGAATCACTCTGAAACTCAGACAGCGGACGCTTTTTTTCCTGTTGCCTGTTGCCTGCCATACGGGGTCTGGCTATTTCATTCTCGGAAAACTCAAGTCAATTAATTATTAATTATTAATTATTTCCGTCTCCCCCAGGCATTTTTCAGGCGGAAAATGAAAGAGCATCGAAGTTTTTAGGGGGCTGGGATCGGCTAACTGAATTCTTTTTTACTTTTCAATTGGGGTGGGGGAGAGGACGACAAATTCCGCCCGATTTCGTCCACCCGTTTTGGCTTTATACAGGGCCTCGTCCGCCCGTTTGAGAAGTTCATCTATGGCGTGATTTCCGGCGGTATCAGTCACGACTCCCAAGCTGATGGTACAGTTGACAATTCCCCCGGTATCCGCCCCAAAAAATACCGGATTATTGGCGACTTGGAGGCGCAGAGAATCGGCGCGATCGCGGGCTTTTGAGGGAGGACAGTCCGGCAAAACAATTAAAAACTCCTCTCCTCCCCAGCGGCCGATCAAATCCGGTGGATTGAGTTGGGATTGGAGCGATCGCGTCACCTGCTGCAAGACCAAATCGCCGATATCGTGACCGTGGGTATCATTGATTTTCTTAAAGCGATCGACATCCAATAAAATTAAGGTTAAAATTTCAAATTTTTTTTGCGCCAAAATATCCTCGACCTTGACGGCGATCGCCCCCCGATTGAAAATTTGCGTCAAAAAGTCGGTCTCCGACATTTTATGAAGTTCGGAATACATTCTTTGACTCACCATCAACACAAAAAAACCGTTGCGTAGAAAGTCCACAATAAAAATCCCAAAAAAAGTGAAGATGTTGGCGAGGGTTGCATCTAATGCGGACTGAGTTTGACTGTTAACCAGAAAGAAACCGCGCATTAAAAAGATGCAGATACCCAAAAACAATACCGCTGTCAGACAGCGGCCCGTCATTAAAAAGTTTCTGATATTTGCACCGATCATATATCTGATACTCACCCCATAGGCTAAAATGCCGATCAGGATCAGCGCGATATTTCTCCAGAAATAGTTGTCGTCAACGTACAAATAATAAATCTGTGAAATTGAAAATAATGTCCCACTGAAAATCCATAAAAAATTGTCAATTTTTCTGCCGACAAATTGGCCGATACCGGCGACGCTAAAAATCATAGAAGCGGCCAGGATAAGGTTGCCCAGAAGCTTCATTGATAGGGCGGGAGGCGGGGCGAACTTGATGACGATAACCCAGCCAAAAGAAAGGGCAGAAAATAGGGTTCCCAGCACATAGTTTGACATTCCTTTATACTCGTGTGCCGTGGCGATCAATGACAGGAGAATGCCCGCCTGTAGCAAGGACGAGAGCACCATCATGACGATCATCGTATCCGTATCAAAATTCATGTCCTGAAAATCAATAAAATCACGGCCTCTAGAATTCCGAAGTGATTTGAAAATTGTCGGCGGTGAAATCCCCATCCCGGGGGCTTTGATCCCCGGGAAGTTCGCGAATTCTTTCCCGTTGCCATACCATCTGCGCCGGGCGTCAATAAACTTCCAGTATTGCGATTTTTTAATTCCCGTTTAATGCCGGGATATAGGAATCGCCAATTGCCGGTCAATTGTCCAAATTGATATTACACCAAATCCGGATGATTTGCCACGGCGAGCTAGATGGGGACTGGATGCTTCCACCCCCATTATTGAAGACTTCCGATCGCAAAGAAGATACCCGCAGCCTGTTCGCAACGGGTTTCGTAGTGGTGTCGATTGACCGATCGCCCTCATCGGTGAGAAAATAAACCGAGAATGCCTTATCATCCCACAAACTGTCATGCGAAAACCCAGTTCCTATGCCGTCCACCTCCTCATTCAGGGGGGACACCGCGAAGAAGTTCGATTCAAGACCATCCAAGAGTTTCAAGCTTGGTACACGAAAGTCCTCATCCCCAAGCACAACGACAACGAATTTCTGAACGTCCCCATCAAGACGATGGAAGGGGAATATCTGGTCGTCCGTCCCTGCAGCATCATGGGTGTCCGCGTCGAACCCGTCTTTACCACCAGCATCGATCGCGACGAAGTGGACGATCTCGAATAACCCGACAGGTGAGTTGAACGGCATGGCATCTCAGGTCATCGGCATCGATTTGGGGGGGACGGCGATCAAACTGGGACGGTTTGAGGCGGACGGATCGTGTCTGGGGTCTTTGCAGGTTCCCACCCCCCAACCCGCCACCCCGAAAGCGGTTCTGGCCGCGATGGCGGATGCAATAGCACAACTTGCGCCGGATGTCAAGTCTTTGGAGGCGATCGGGGTGGGGTTGCCCGGTCCGGTGGACGCGGCGGGGCGGATTTCCAAAATTGCCATCAACCTTCGGGATTGGCGGGAGGTGCCCCTGGCGGATTGGCTGGAGGAGAAGACGGGAAAACCCGTGATTCTGGCGAATGATGCCAACTGTGCCGGGTTAGGGGAAGCTTGGCTGGGGGCGGGGCGATCGTTCAAAAATGTCATTATGCTGACTTTGGGGACGGGTGTCGGCGGTGCGATTATCCTGAATGGCGAGTTATTTGTGGGTCCCCGGGGGGCGGCGGGGGAGTTGGGGCTGATTACGTTGAACCCGGACGGTCCCCCGTGCAACAGCGGCAACCGGGGCTCGCTGGAACAGTATGCCTCGGTGCAGGCGGTGCGGCGGGAGACGGGGATGGAACCGGCGGCGGTGGCGAAAAAAGCGATCGCGGGCGATACTGAAGCTTTAGCCTATTGGGAACAGTACGGGCGGCGTCTGGGGGCGGGTTTGGCGAGTTTGATTTACGTCCTCACCCCGGAAGCGGTGGTGTTGGGCGGCGGCATCAGTGCGGGGGCGGACTTATTTTTGCCGAGTGTTTGGGGTGAAATTGAACGGCGGGTTTTGCCGAGCTCTCGGGAAGGTTTGCAGATTGTGACGGCGGAATTGGGCAATCGGGCGGGGGCCTGCGGGGCGGCGCGGCTGGCGTTTCAGACGTTCGAGGTTTGAGTCCCAATTTTCTCCACCCGTGGGGGCAACCGTCTCTGGTTGCCCCGGGTTTCAATTGATAGGAAATTATCAGGTTAGATGGGCAAGCGCAGAGGCTTGCCACTACCGATTGATGGATTGATGGATTGATGGATTGATCATTGATGGATTGATGGATTGATGGATTGATGGATTGATGGATTGATGGATTGATGGATTGATGGATTGATGGATTGATGGGCAAGCGCAGAGGCTTGCCACTACCGATTGATCATTGATGGATTGATGGATTGATGGGCAAGCGCAGAGGCTTGCCCCTACCGATTGATCATTGATG
>NZ_JAYFER010000122.1:0-200 GCF_055795065.1 Lyngbya sp. CCY1209 | reverse complement strand
GTACTATAACATCATGGGAAAATGTGCCGCCATATATGGGGTGCGATCGCCGTTTTTATTACATCTATCAACCCTTCAGTGCGTTCCCCCTTCTGCAACTCATCTGGAGTTATCGGTGCCGAGGAAGAAACCCGATTTCTAGAAGAATTTTTAATTCCCCACCAAGATACTGGAAGAAACCGAGTTTCTAGATATCGGAG
>NZ_JAYFER010000121.1:0-8501 GCF_055795065.1 Lyngbya sp. CCY1209 | reverse complement strand
CAAACCGCTTGGGAATCAATTCCCGAGGGCGCAAGCCTTGCGCCCCTACCAGCTCAAATCATCGGTCGATGATTGGGGAGTTTGTGTGACCAAATAACCGATTTGATATTATTTAAAACGAGAAATCGCCGGAAAAAATGAAAAATCTGCGAAATCTGCGAAATCTGCGGATGAAACATGACACCCTCCGGAAAACGAGCTATTTTTATCCTCCTTAACTTTCATTGATGCGGTCGAACGATCGCCCCCATTTTCAACCTCCGATCATCTCCAAAAGCTCCGCTTCCGATAGTGTTGGAATTCCCAACTTCTCGGCTTTATCCAATTTTGAACCCGGATCGTCCCCCACCACCAAATAGTTGGTTTTGGAACTGACCGAACCGGTGACTTTTCCCCCCGCGTTTTGAATTTTTGCCTTCGCCTCGTCCCGCTTCAGGTTCGGCAGCGACCCGGTAATCACGAAGGTTTGACCCGCCAGGGGTCGATTTTGCGACTCCGAGGGTTTGGATTTTTGGGGAACACCCGACAACTGCAAACCCGCGTCTTTGAGACGATCGCACAATTTAATATTGGCATCCCGGCGGAACCACCCGAAGACGGAGGCGGCGATTTCCGGGCCGATGCCGGAGACGCTTTCGATCGCGTCGGGATCGGCCGCGGCGAGGCGATCGCAACTGGGGAAGGTTTCGGCCAGCAATTCGGCGTTGACGCTGCCGACGTGGCGGATACCCAAACCGTACAAAACCCGGTGCCAGGGCTGTTTTTTGGAGGAAGCGATCGCATCGACAATGTTGCGGGCGGATTTTTCCCCCATCCGCTCCAATTTAACCAATTCTTCGACGCTCAATTCGTACAAATCAGCCACCGAGCGCACCAATTCTCGCTCCACCAACTGCCCCACCAATTTCTCCCCCACGCCGTCGATATCCAACGCTTTGCGATCGCACCAGTGCTCCAGGGAACCCCGCAAAATCGCCGGACAGGAACTATTAATACAGCGGGTGACGGCTTCCCCCGGGGGTTGCGCGACCGTTTCCCCGCAGGCGGGACAGTGGGTCGGCATTTGGAAAGGTTCGGCGTCCGGGGGGCGAAGATCGGGCAGA
Source organism: Lyngbya sp. CCY1209 (assembly GCF_055795065.1). Taxonomy (NCBI): domain Bacteria; kingdom Bacillati; phylum Cyanobacteriota; class Cyanophyceae; order Oscillatoriales; family Microcoleaceae; genus Lyngbya; species Lyngbya sp. CCY1209. Next base: position 7,398 of record NZ_JAYFER010000121.1, on the reverse strand, counting down.
ATTTGCACCACTTCCGGGATGATTTCCCCGGCTTTGCGGACGATCGCGGTATCGCCGATGTGCAGGTCCAATTCAGTGATGCGATCCTTATTGTGGAGGGTGGCCCGTTTGACCGTCGTCCCCGCCAGTTGGACGGGTTCGAGTTCGGCCACCGGCGTCAGCGCCCCCGTGCGCCCCACCTGCACCGTCACGGATACAATCCGGGTGGGGACTTCTTCGGCGGGGTATTTGAGCGCGATCGCCCAGCGGGGGGCTTTTTGGGTGAAGCCGAGGCGTTCGTGCAACTCCAGGGAATTGAGTTTCACCACCACGCCGTCCGTCATGTAGGGCAGATCCCGCCGCCGGGTTTCCCAGTCGTCGAAATAGTCCTCGACTTCCTGCAAGGACTGGCAGCATTTGCGGTTGGGGTTGACTTTGAATCCCATCTCCCGCAACCTCTCCAGACAGTCCCACTGGGAGGTCAATTCGGCCGAGTCCAGGTGTAAGGTGTAGGCGAAAAAGTCGAGTTGGCGATCGGCGACGATGCGGGAGTCGAGTTGTCGCAGGGTTCCCGCCGCTGCATTTCGGGGGTTGGCGAAGGGGGGATTTTCGGCTTCTTGCCGTTCCCGGTTGATGTTTTCAAACACGTCCAGGGACAAAAAGGCTTCGCCGCGCACTTCCACCACGGGGGGCGGATCGTCGAGTTTGAGTTTCAAAGGGATGGAACGGATGGTTTTGACGTTTTGGGTGATCTCTTCCCCCGTCACGCCGTCGCCGCGGGTCGCGCCCCGCACCAGGACGCCGTTTTCGTAGGTGAGGGCGATCGCGGAACCGTCGATTTTCAGTTCGCAGATATAAGCCAAATTTTCGGGTTCTTCCCCGAGGTGGCGGCGCCAGCGGGCGTCCCAGGCTTCGAGTTCCCGGGTATCGAAGGCGTTTTCGAGGCTGTAGAGGGGGATGTTGTGTTGGACGGATTGAAAGCGATCGGCGGGTTTTTCGCCGACCCGCTGGGTGGGACTGTCGGGGGAAATCAGTTCCGGGTGTTCGGTTTCGAGTTGTTCGAGTTCCCGGTAGAGGCGATCGTAAACCGCATCCTCCATAATTGGGTGATCGAGGACATAGTAGGCGTGGCTGGCTTCCTGAAGTTGCCGCCTCAGTTGTTCAGCCCGCTGTTGGAGTTCGGAGTTAGATTGTTTCACGGTTCGATCGCCCTCACCCTTTTCGACAAGTTGGGGGAATTCTCCGTCAGAAGGATTCCCCCACAGCCAATTTTGTGGCCGGTTTTCACAGATTCAAATTGGACATTTCGCTGAATTTCCGCTGATCCGAAGCGGTTTTGCCGTCCCCGTTGTAGCCGTTGGAGTCCGGAGGGACTGTCTCCGGCAGGTACTTTTCGCTTTCTTGGAGGATGCGCCGTTCGTTTTCGACTTGGAAGACGTTGGCGTACAGGTTGGCGACGACCTGTTTTCCTTCCTGGGTGAGTTCCAGGTATCGGAGGGCGGCGGGAATGTAGGGGAAGACCCCGTTCCAGTAGAATTTGGCGTAATTCTTCCGCAGGTCCCCGGGGGTTCTGTAGCCGAGGACTTTGTTGGTGCCGACCTCTTCAAATTCGTAGAACAGGGAGCTGATCTTTTTGAGGTAGCGGGGGTCGCTCAGTTGGCCGATCAGGTCTGCGGCCCGGGCGAGTCCGGAATAGTTGTGCCGGTCTTGGTGGGTTTCGTCGGCGGGGACCGGGAAGCGGGTCAGTTCGATATTGCGCTTGATCTGTTCCGCGTCGATGAGCTTGTGGCCGCCGAAGCGCTCGTCGATGACCAATTTGCCGCGATCGACGTGGTAGGGGGTGAGGCTGGCCGAGGTGGCGCCGATGGGGAGGGAAATCATGCCGTCGTCGATTCCTGTGGCATACCAACCGTTGGCTTCCTGATCGCGCCGGCAGACGCCTTTGACGTAGCCGATATCGTGGCAGAGGAGGGAGATGGTGAAGTGCAGCCAGTCTTCCGGGGTGACACCCCCTTCCCGGATGTGTTTTCCGCGCAAGATCTCCTGTCCGACGAGGGTGACGAGCATCGTGTGCTCGACGTTGTGGTAGAGCGCGTCGCAGTTGGCGATGTTTTCCAGGGCCATCGTGCCGGCCCAGGCGATGATTTCCGGATAGTCGGGCTTGAAGCCGCCGTAGGTCCGGCGGTAGCCCGCCTGCAGGCGCTGTACGAAGGCATCAATTAGGATTGCGGTGGCATTGAACATACTCATGATGAACTCACAGGAATGGTAGGTGAATTTTGAGCATCGGGAAAAAGAACGCAAGTTTTATGGGTTTTTACTCGGCCGTTCCCCAAGGTCGGACAGAATTTTCACAAGGGTTCGGAACTGACCACCATTATAATGAAGCTCTACCCACCTGCGGTAGGCGAGGTGGGGGTGTCCTATGCTAATCTCAGACGATCCTGAGTCCAGAGATCACACAGACAGGCCCAGCTTCTAGACAACCGTCCAGTACGTTTGCTGGAACGGTTCTCACGGTCATTTCTGCGCGTGAGCTTAAGAATGCCCCGGGCAGCGATATTTTGACTTCCATTTAGGTCAGCCTGGTACTGCCGACCATTCTGGAATACTGCCAGGGCATAATTTTTAGAGTTCCGCTTGACAACGCCGGAGCCATCGTAAGCCAGCTTTGAGGTATAGGCGGCAACGACATCAATCACTTGACCGCCAGCTTCTGCCCACTTCATTTCGGTGTAGTCGCGGATCTTGGCTTTGAGCCAACCATGAAAGCGTTGACGCAGATTTGAGCGTTTTCGCCCTCCTGTCGCCTTCCAGCCTTTCAGGTTCTCGAAGACAATCGCCTCTGAGTTGAACTCACTGGCAATCTGGACAATCCGCTTAGAAACGATGTGGCAAATCTGGGTATTGATGTTCTGGCACTTGCGATAGGTATTGGCACAGAAGCCTTTGTGCAGCTTCCCACCTTTACCCATCGTCTTAGATGCCCGCATGAAAACGGACTTGAGCCGTTTGTCTCGACGGTCTATGTCTCTTCCCGGGTGAATGAATTCACGATGGATTACAGTACCGTCGAACGTCACGACTGTTACCGTAGCCGTGGTGTTGATGCCCAGGTCAACAGCAACAACATTTTTGTCGGGCTTCCGCTTCGGAGGAATACAGTGAAACGGGACTGAGAGATGACAGGCTTTCCTATTGAAGATCAGAAATGGTGACAACATTTTGTTGTTCGGCACCTCATGGCGTTCTCGAAGCCCACTGATCTCAACGGTCGTCCAGATCCAGTCAGACCCCGTAAACACCTTAATCTCAACAGTGTCATAGCCTCGCAGCTTATAGCACTGACCTTTATATAGCGCTGGATAGCAGCCTGCATCGGCATTGAGAGTGGGTGGCTTGGCATCCCGGCGCTTACGGGATAGACCACTCTGCCAGTCTCGATACCGAGTCATATAGCTTCTAACCTGACCGAGCGCAAAGCTGATTGCAGCTCTCCGGTAATAGCTGGGGAACTTGTGAAACACCCGATTGATTTGTGGGTACTTCACGGTCAGCCGCTTTGCCGTTGAGTGCATTAACCGCTCTACAGCCGGGATTTGTTCATTTGATGATAAACCCCCTAGCTCCGGCCAGTGCGTAAAGACAATGCCAACCAAGTACCGACAAACCCGACGATAGACCTTCACCGTCTCACCCAACAGAAGGCGCTGTTCAGTGGTCGGGCTTAAAGCCCATTTGTCGGTGCGGATAATTTGGGAAGGCTTTCTTGTTATCATGTGCCTATATTAGCGCATCATAGAAGTATGAAGAGGAAAAATAGAGTGTCTGTCATGTTGAGCGATGAAGAGTTGCAGAAGCTCGATCAGAGAGTAGAAAAAGAAGGGGTTAGCAGATCTGATGTTATCAGAAAGTTGATCGATCGATGCCAGCTAGAAACCCCGCCACTCCCAAACCCCCACCTCGGAACAGGTGGGGGTTTGGGAGTCGCTACTCTTGTTCAACTTTGAAAGTGAGTTAGGACGGTGAGGGATCTCAGTTTTTTCTGACAAACTCTTACAATTGTAGGCATTTGGAGAATCTGGGGTGAAGGTGGCGATCGCCCCCGGGGAGCGATCGACCCTGACGGGCGGACGATAGGGCAATCAGCCGTCAGCTTTCAGGTTTCAGCGTGGGGTTGAGAGCCCATCGGTGAAAGATTTCGGGATTTTTGGATGGCGGAGCGTCCGGGCGACTGCCGTACCGGGCGGGGGCGGGTAGATCCGATCGCGTCCGACATCATCAGACCTCCGTTTCATCCGAAAAACGGTAAAATTCGAGACAAATCTGAGATCTTTTTGAGAACATTATGACATCAGTTGTTATCAATCCCGACGTTCTGGATGAGCTATTGAACGGAGGCGATACCCTGGGCGCCGATATTATCATCCCCCCGGATGACTCCCTCGACGGGAATGGCGGTTCTAACAACGGGGGCGGTTCGGGGGGGGGCGGTTCGGCCAACGAAATCGAAGTCACCGACCGGGCGGGGGACACGGTGACGGGCACCGGAGGCCCCGATCGCATCATCGGCTTTGACGGGCCGGACTCGCTGTTGGGGGCGGGCGGCAATGATACCCTCTACGGGGCGGACAACGTGGATACCCTGAACGGGGAAACCGGGGACGACTGGCTGTTCGGCAACCGGAGCCGGGATTCTCTGCTCGGAGGTGACGGGGATGATACCCTGTTCGGGGGACAGGAGGGGGATACCCTGGATGGCGGGGCGGGGGCGGATGACCTGTTCGGGAATTTCGCCAATGACTCGCTATCGGGCGGCGATGACGACGATGTGATCTTCGGCGGCCAAAATGACGATATCCTGGACGGGGGAGCCGGAAATGATATCCTGGCGGGCGATCGGGGCATTGACGATCTGATCGGCGGAGAGGGGCAAGACTCCTTCGCGCTGAGTTCCGTGACGGGGGGGATCTCGCTCGATTTTGCGGATTTGATTGTCGATTACAACCCGAACGAGGATGAAATTTTGCTGACGGGCGGCTTGCAATTTTCCGACCTGGAAATCGTTCCGGGAAGTTCGGTGGGGTTGAACCAGGAGTTTGCCAACAGCGCCGTGATCCGCCTGGATCGCAATTTTGATGATAACGAAAGTTTCTTGGCGATCGTGGTGGGGGTTGATAATTTGGGTGCGGGAGATTTTACTGAAATTGACGCGATCATTATTTAATCCGAATGTCTGACGTGCAGGGATTTCTCAATTTGGACAAGCCGAAGGGCTGGACTTCCCACGACTGCGTGGCGCGGGTGCGGCGGCTGTTGCACCTGAAGCGGGTGGGACACGCGGGGACCCTCGACCCGGCGGCGACGGGGGTGCTGCCCGTGGCTTTGGGGCGGGCGACGCGGCTGTTGCAGTTCCTTTCCTCGGAGAAGGCTTACCGGGCGGTGATTCGGTTCGGGGTGACGACGGCGACGGACGATTTGGAGGGGGAGGTGCTGACGGAGCGATCGCCGTCGGATTTGACGCGGGAACGGGTGGAGGCGGTGCTGCCGGAGTTTTTGGGCAAAATCGAACAAAAGCCCCCCCACTACAGCGCCATTCACGTCGGGGGCAAGCGACTTTACGAACGGGCGCGACGGGGCGAGGTGGTGGAGGTGCCCACCCGCACGGTGGAGGTGTTCGGTTTGGAGGTGCTCGGGTGGCGTCCGGGGAAGTTTCCGGAGTTGGAAGTCGCGATCGCCTGCGGTACGGGGACTTACATCCGCTCCATCGCCCGGGATTGGGGGGAGAAGGTGGAGACGGGGGCGACGCTGGCGGGGTTGGTTCGCACGCGCAGCAGCGGTTTCTCGTTGGAAAATAGCGTCGCGATCGCGGATTTGGAAACCCAGGTGAAGGCGGGTTCGTTCGTGCCCTGCGATCCGTCGGCGGCGTTGATGCATTTGGATGCGATCGGGCTTCCGGGGGAGGAGGGGAAACGCTGGTGTCAGGGACAGCGAATTCCGGTTTCTGGAACTGTGGATACTGTGTTGCGGGTTTACGATGAGGAGGGGCAGTTTTTGGGAATCGGACGGATAATGGAGGGGGAGAAAACGGTGTTGGCTCCCCAGGTCGTTTTGCACGGTTTTTGAGATGAAACGGATATTAATTGCTGTAATTAAGGGTTACAAATTATTGATTTCGCCGTTGCTGCCGCCGGCGTGCCGGTTCCAGCCGACTTGCTCGGAATATGCGATGGAGGCGATCGGCCGGTTCGGTGTTTTGCGGGGGGGATGGATGGCGATCGCGCGGATTTTGCGGTGCCATCCGCTGCATCCGGGGGGTTACGATCCGGTGCCGCCGAAGGATGGGTGATGGGGGGCGATCGTTAATCGTTTTTCGCCCCCAAACCCCCAATTCTGGGGGCTTTGATTTTGATTCTCGCCCCCAACCCCAAATTCTGGGGGCTTCCCCCAACCCCCAAATCCCCAATTATGGGGGCTTTTAATGGAGCGAGTTTTGTCAATTATTTCGCCCCCAAACCCCCAATTCTGGGGGCTTCACCCCACCCCCAAATCCCCAATTATGGGGGCTTTTAATGGAGCGAGTTTTGTCAATTATCGCAAGTATCGCGCTCGTGTGTTTACAAATCGAGGAGACCAAAAAAACTTCAAAACCTCGATTTAGAGGGGCTTTGAGTTTTCAAGGGCTCCCGACTCTCGATTCTCGAGGACCGCGCGCAGCGCTATATTTCACGTTGCTATTCTAATTAAATACCCGGAAAAAGCCGGTTGGATATCCAAACCGCTTGGGAATGAATTCCCAAGCTAATAGCTCAAATCATCTAAAGATGATTGGGGAGGTTTAGGAGGGGATAACCGAAGCTGATAGAATTCCTTTCCGGAGGGGCTAGAAGCGGAACTGACGCGATATTTAGATGTATAGCAACCGCCAAGGTGGTTAGGATACTCTATGTCCAACCGAGTCCACGCTTAGTGGACTTTTGCTATGAGCCTTGAAATTCATTTCAAGGCGGGTCTAAAATCGAAAAATATGTGCGAGACGGATCAATCGGCAGTTTTGGCGGGGTTGATGGTTCAATTTCAGGATTGAGGTGGAATGTTTTGTCAGGGTGTCGGCCAGAAATCCGGACGCATGACTTCTTCTAAGGAAAAAGGGCAGATTTCCGGGAACTGTTCGTCGGGTAAATCGGTTTCGGCGATCGCCAAGTCCCGGGCCTCCGACCAGCTTTCGGTCATGGCTTCATCCAAGCGAGATTTTAAACCGGGATTTCGCTTCAACAGTTTTGCGATCGCGGTACGTTGAAGGTTACTCGATCAGATGCGATAAGTCCAATTGCTCAAATTGGCGATCGCGCAGCAGGCGGGATTGCTGATGCGCCCAGCTATAGAAATCCTGTTCGTAAAGGGTGTTGCTCATGGGGT
>NZ_JAYFER010000120.1:0-414 GCF_055795065.1 Lyngbya sp. CCY1209 | reverse complement strand
ATCCGAGGGGATAAAAGCCTTACCAGGAGGTTATTTCAGGCATTTCAGCCCTATTTCGATCCCGAACGAATCGCACCTAATCATTATGATAGCATCCGGAAGGGTTGGAATTTCCGCCGGCTTTCCGGGCGCGAGCGACGAGGGGCCAGAAGAACGGCGGGGATTATGCCAACATATAATTATAGGTGCGATTCGTTCGGGAATGAAATAAGGCTGAAATGCCCGAAATAACTTCCCGGTAAGGCTTTCATCCCCTTGGATGGAGATAAGGGACGCACCCCTGACCAGCCTTATATAGCGCTGCGCGCGGGAGTCGGCAGTCGGTATTAGGGAGTCAGAAACTGAAACGGCTTTTCTATAAGGGTTTGAAAATTTCTGACCCCATTTCAACTGTAACCACGTGAGCGCTCGTTG
>NZ_JAYFER010000119.1:0-6668 GCF_055795065.1 Lyngbya sp. CCY1209 | reverse complement strand
TGCTCCCCCTTATCTCCCCCCTTACAAAGGGGGGTAGGGGGGGATGGGGGCGGGGGGGGATCGAAGGGGGATAATGGTGGATCATCCGTTTCTCATTCGAGCGAAAACCGCTGTATTATAATCAACTCGGTTTCTAGATTCGTAATCCCGAAACCAAAAGATCGGCGATCGCATCAGAAATCGGCAACCCCGGACAGCGTTCCAGCCAGAAAAACTCCCCCACCGGATTCACCTCCAAAAACACGTGGCGATCGCCCGGGGTCAAAATCAGATCGATCGCCCCGTAGTTCAACCCGAATTCCGCCATCAAAGCCAGTAATTTCCCCTCCACATCGGCGGGCAAATCGTAATGCGTCCAGGCATCGAGTAAGGCGATTCCCTGCCGCCGCCAGTCGTGGCGGGACTTTTCCAAAGCCTGGGAATCGACGGCGGCGGTAAAGGCGCGACGGCCGACAACAATCGTCCGCAATTCCAACTTTTTTTCGATTTTTTCTTGAAACGTCATGGGACAGAAATTCAATCCCTCCAAGCTTTCCAGATCGTCCGGGGTGACGGGATTGGTAAAAACCACCTGTTCTTGCCCTTCTTCGTCGTAGATGGCGAAGGAAGACAGCATTTTCGTCACCATACCCTGCGGGCATTCCCCGGCAAATTGTTGCACCGCTTGGGGATTGTTCGTCGTCAGGGTGCGCGGCGTTTCCAAACCCAATTCTCGGGCGACTTGTATTTGCAATTGTTTGTTTTCGGCGCGGCGAATTTTGGGGACGGGGTCGAGGTTAAATCCCCGGATGCTGGCAATCATTCCCTGAATGGTGACGCGGGATTCCTGCACGGACGCCCGCCGCATTTGCCGGTCCATTGTCGTCGGAATTCGCGCCCCGATCGCGATCCGGCGATACCACACGGCGGAGACATCTTGCAAATCAACCTTTCGGTCATTATCGACCAAAATCAGGCGCTCATTTTCCCCGTAATAAATATCCAATAAAATTTCCGTCGGAAATCGATCCGTGTCGAACCGAAACACCGTCTCGCCCCGGTCGGCGATCGCCTTCATCACCCGGGGAATACTTTCGTTATCTTTGCTGTGGGTAATAATTAAAATCGTCATGTCAACTGGGGTCGTCCGCGAGGAGGGCATCGGCGATCGCATCCGAGATTGGGAGTTTCAAATCGCGCTCCAACATTCCCCATTCTCCCGAAGGATTCACCTCTAAAAATACCAATTCTTCCGAGGGCGTTTCGATGAAGTCAAACGCGCCAAACGTCAGGCCAAATTTCGCCATAAAATGATCGAGGATTTCGGCGATCGTCGGGGGCAGTTGATGGTTTTCCCAGACGCAAGCGTCCGGCGTACCGCACCGCCAGTCCACCGTCGATTCCGCATATTTCGACGCATCCAATGCCCCCACAAAAATGCGGCCGTCCACGAAGACCGCCCGCAGTTCCCGGCGCTTGGGGATTTCCTCTTGGAACACCATCGGACAGTGGCGCAACGTTTCCAAATCCGCCAAATCTTCCTCCTTCACCGCACTGGTATACAGAAAAAAAGGCGAACCTTTCATGCTGTAAGAAAGCGGCTTCAACAGTTTGGCGACCATCTTTCCACCGACCCGGTAGAAAAACGCCCGCACCTCCGCCGGGTCGTTGGTGACGAGGGTTTGGGGAATCCTCAATCCCACCTCCCGGGCGACCCGCAACTGCCGCAATTTGTTCTCGGCGGCGCGAATGCGTTCCACGTCATCCACCCAACGGGCACTTCGCAAACCGTCCCAAAAACCGTCCCAGGTTGCCAGGGATTCTCGGGCGCAGGCGACTTGAAATTCCGGCGTCAATTCTTCGCCGAATTTGGGTTGCCAGATGCGGCGCAGCCAGACGGAACGCACCTCCTCGGCACGCATCGAAATATCGCCGTATTCCAACCAATTTTCGCACCCGCTATTGCCGAAATGGGCTCGAATTTTGATCGCCGCAGGAAAGCGATCGGTGTCGAGGCGAAAGGGTCTGCAACTCCGTTTGGATAGGGCCGCAAATACGCGATCAACGGTGAAGTAATCGCCGCTGTGGGTGATCAATAAAACGACATCGCGCCGGGAATTCATGATGCATTAAATCGGGATAATTCGGACAATTTATCTCGGGTTTTATCTATTTTAAATCGGCGCAATATGAAAAAAAATCGGCACAATTCGCCGACTTGCAATTCGGTCTTCGCACCGATCCAGGCGACTTCATCCTCACCATCCGAAGGATAGGTCGGATTCATCGCTGTCCGAGGGATACTTTTGGGTCGTGATCAGATCGCCAGACCCGTCGTCGAAGCCGCCACTATCCTCTTGATCGGAGGGATATTTGAGCGTCACCGCGATATCGCCTCCGCCACTATCTTCGCTGTCGGAGGGATATTTGAGCGTCACCGCGATATCGTCCCAAATTGGTTTGATGCCGACCCCATCTTCGCTGTCGGAGGGATACTTTTTGGTCGTTATCAATCCTCTCCGGCCGCCGACGGCTTTCATTTCCGCCTCCGACAGGTCTTCCAACTGCCCTTCGAGATAGCGGGCAAAGAAAGGAACCGCTTTCGAGTCGGATTCTCGCTTATTTTTTTCGGACATGAGTCAATTCGTCCTCATCGCGCTACAGATATTGACTGAAAAAATCAGGCTTTTTAGTCCTTGTAATAGGCACGATAGCAGGATCGTTTTGAGATATGTTGCCAACTTGGCAAAACGTAGACCCGACGCCAAAAAAATCAAGAAACTGACCGAAAAATTATCAAATTCATGGGCACTCCGTCAACTCCGCCATCAACTTCGCCACCGGAACGATCGCTTCCGCCGAACCCCCATTCTCGCCCGCAAATACCAAACCCGTCTCCACGTCCCCCCGAGCCGCCCGATCGAGCGCCCGCAGGATACAATAATTTTCCCCGCGATCGCGATAGCTACAGGTGTGCAAACAACTCGCCAGACAAGCATTTTTCGGCTCCAACGTCCCCGCGATCGCCTTCTCCACAAACGGATTCCGCAGCGCCCGCCCCGGCAAACCCACCGGCGAGGGCACCAACATCACGTCCTCCGGCGTCGCCTGCAAATGAAACTCCTTGTAACGGATATCCGCGTCGCATTCCTCCGTCGTGATAAACCGGGTCCCCATCTGAACCCCGCTCGCCCCCAGCGCCAACACCCGCTCGATATCCTCCCGACTCCAAATTCCCCCCGCCGCCACGACGGGAATCTTCGCCCCAAATTCTCGCTCCAAAACCGCCACCAACTCCGGAATCACCGAGGGCAGGAGAAACTCGGGCACCTCGAACTGCTCCGCCTTCGCCCCCAAATGTCCCCCCGCCGATCGCGGTTCCTCCACAATCAACGCATCCGGCAACCGATTATATTGTCGCCCCCACTTGCGGCAAATCACCCGCGCCGCCCGGACACTCGAAATAATCGGTGCGATCGCCACATCCGGATAGTCCGCCACCGCTTCCGGCAAGTGCATCGGCAGTCCCGCCCCGGAAATAATCAGATTAATCCCCTGTTCGGCCGCCGTGCGGACCAACGTCTCGTGATCCTGAGCCGCCACCATCGAATTGATCGCCAAAATCCCCGTCGGACTCAGTTCCCGCGCCTTTTTGATTTCGTCGATCAGAGCCAAGCGGTTCGCCTCGAAGAAATTGGCCCGCCGCCGGCCAAAATTGCGCTCCTCCGGATCGAAATAGGGGGAATTCAAACCCAACCCCACGGCCGAAATCGTCCCGATGCCCCCGGCTTCGGCCACCGCCGCCGCCAGGTTCGCCCCCGAAATGCGAATTCCCATGCCCCCCTGGATGATGGGGCGGGGGGCGACGTGCTTGCCGATTTGGAGGGGAGGAAATTGAGTCGCAGACATTCGATCTCCTTTGCTAGGGCCGGTTTGCGGACGACCGGCGTTTCTCAAACAATAACTATATTTCTATCAAGCGATATTTGTCAATCCGGACGCCGCGATCGCACCCGAACGCACCGATCGCATTCACGCTCGACCGCATCTTTGACGGAGCCGAGCTGATCGTTAGGTTAAGGAAAGATCATCGATTCGCGATCGCACCGAATCCCAAAAATCTTGGCGGGGTGGCGGATCGGGCCTCACAATCCCCCCCCAAAACCATCGCGAATCGATTGTTCAATTTGAGCCGAAATGTGAAACAATTGAAACAACGCAATTGGCCATCGTCCCCAAACCGGGCGATCGGCCCCCGTTGCGCCTGAACCTCGATATTTAATTTGGAACATCACCCATGACCGTTGCTCAAGTGACCTTCCCCATTGACCTGGGAGCTTACCAGCATCTGAAACTCGATCCGGCCCAACCCACCCTCACCGACGAACAGCGAGACGCCCTCAAAGCCAACATCCAACTGTTCCGGGATGCGATCGTCTTCTTCACCGCCACCGGCGCCGCCCGGGGAGTCGGCGGTCACACCGGCGGACCCTACGACACCGCCCCCGAAGTGATGATCCTCGACGCCCTGTTCCGCGGCGGCCCCGAAAAATTCGTCCCCACCTTCTTCGACGAAGCCGGACACCGGGTCGCCACCCAATATATGATGTCCGTCCTCGAAGGTCACTTGCCCGCCGAGCAACTCCTCAGCTACCGCGCCGCCCACTCCAAACTCCCCGGACACCCCGAATTGGGACTGACCCCCGGCGTCAAATTTAGTTCCGGGCGCCTCGGCCATATGTGGCCCTACGTCAACGGCGTCGCGATGGCCAACCCCGATAAGACGGTATTTTGCCTCGGTTCCGACGGGTCCCAACAAGAAGGAAACGACGCCGAAGCCGCCCGCCTCGCCGTCTCCCAACAACTCAACGTCAAACTCATCATCGACGACAACGACGTCACCATCGCCGGACACCCCTCCGAATACATCCCCGGCTACACCGTCGCCCAAACCCTCGCCGGCCAAGGCGTCAAAATTCTCGAAGGCGACGGGGAAGATCTCGACGACCTCTACCGCCGCATCTGCGAAGCCATCAACACCGCCGGACCCGTTGCCGTGGTGAACCGCCGGAAAATGTGCGTCGGAATTGACGGCCTCGAAGGGTCCCCCCACGGCCACGACGTGATTTCCGTCGATGCCGCGATCGCCTATTTAGAAGCCAAAGGCCGCACCGAAGCCGCCGACTACCTCAAAGGCATCAAAAAGCCCAAGCAAGACTACACCTTCCTGGGTTCGAGCGAAGATCTCGGTTCCAACCGCAACGTCTTCGGAGATGCCGTCGTTTCCGTCCTCAGTACCATGAGTGAAAGCGATCGCAAAGAAAAAGTCGTCTGCATCGACAGCGACCTCGAAGGCTCCTGCGGCCTGCAAAAAATCCGCACCGCCTACCCCGAAATCTTCATCAAAGCCGGCATCATGGAGCGCGGCAACTTCTCCGCCGCCGCCGGTTTCGGCATGGAAAAAGGCAAACAAGGTATTTTCGGCACCTTCAGCGCCTTCCTAGAAATGTGCATCTCCGAAATCACCATGGCGCGGCTCAACTACTCCAACGTCCTCTGCCACTTCTCCCACAGCGGCATCGACGACATGGCCGACAACACCTGCCACTTCGGCCTGAACAATATGTTCGCCGACAACGGCCTCGATGACGGCTATGAAACCCGCCTCTACTTCCCCGCCGACGCCAACCAGATGAAAGCCTGCGTTGACTCGGTATTCTTCGATCCCGGACTGCGGTTCATCTTCTCCACCCGCTCCAAAGTCCCCCACATCCTCGACTCCGAAGGCAACCCCTTCTTCGGCGAGGGTTACAAATTCGTCCCCGGAAAAGACGAAGTCATCCGCGAAGGCACCGCCGGCTACATCGTCAGCTTCGGCGACAGCCTCTACCGCGCCTTAGATGCAGTAGAACGCCTCAAAAAAGAAGGCATCGACGTCGGTTTGATCAACAAACCCACCCTCAACGTCGTCGATGAAGAAATGTTAGCCAAAGTCGGCCGGGCGCCCTTCGTCCTGGTAACAGAATCCTTCAACCGCCGCACCGGACTCGGAAGCCGCTTCGGTTCCTGGCTGCTCGAACGCGGATACACCCCCAAATTCGCCTATCTCGGCACCCACGAGGAAGGCTGCGGCGGCCTGTGGGAACAGTTCCCCCACCAGGGAATCGACCCCAACGGCATCATGAAAAAGGTCAAGGAATTGATCGGTTAACGATCCGAATTTGAGTGATTTTGTCGGGGGAATGGAGGCATTCTCCCGACTGTCGTCTTTTTGAATCCGACCCCGCTATCCGAGTTGATTTTTCAGCCATTCCCCATCGGCATCGGAGAATGGCGGGGGCGGCGGCGGTTGGCCGTAGTCCAGAGACAGATCGTAAGCCGCCTCCTCATAGACGGCGGTGAGGGCCGATCGCAAATCCAGCGGCAGGTCCGGGTCGGGATCTCGCAGGGGCACCGGGACGACGGGCAGCGGAGTCGGCAATTTCAGGGGAGGGCATGGGAACACACCTCGGACAGTTGAAACTTGCATCGTGTCAATTGTATCGCCCCCAAACCCCCAATTCTGGGGGCTTTGAGTGGCGCGATCGCCCTCTGGAGTCGATTGATTGGCCCCACATTGCCGATCGCATTATTTATTTTTTCAAAAAAAATTAAGAAATGTTAAAAATTTCGACTTTTTTTGAGAAACC
>NZ_JAYFER010000118.1:0-409 GCF_055795065.1 Lyngbya sp. CCY1209 | reverse complement strand
GAAGGCGATGAGGGAGAATCTGCTCCCAATAACTCGACCACTGCCAACCATCTATGATTAACCGAAAGGTAAACATCCGCCATGAACCCTCGTTACTATATGGTATCGAAAACAGGTTGATTACGGTGCTGCTCGAATGAGCAAGTGGAAAAGTGGAAGCCTTGAGGAACTATCCACACAGACCCTTAAAATACACCGGGGGACAGGATGAGTCTAAGGATGGAATACCCATACAGATGGAACGAAGTAACCCCATATTGGCTCTTGCCCAATGGTCGATTAGGCAAGTAGTGAAGGCAACAGCCGCAAGTGTAAGCGCAAGCTATATGGGAGTGAGATGTAACCAGAAGCCAACGCCCAGATGTAATGTCTGGGATATGCAGACGGGTTACGGTTCAGACGTAAGATG
>NZ_JAYFER010000117.1:0-2234 GCF_055795065.1 Lyngbya sp. CCY1209 | reverse complement strand
GCTTGGGAATCAATTCCCGAGGGCGCAAGCCTTGCGCCCCTACCAGCTCAAATCATCTAAAGATGATTGGGGAGGTTTAGGAGGGGATAACCGGATTTGATATAACTTCTCTATCGGGGAGAATCTAAAATCTAAAATTACAAATTCCCCACCCCCCACAACACCAAAGGCAGGGTTAAAAAAGATAGCAGGGTGGATACCACCACCACCCGCACCGTCCGCACGCGATCGCCCCCAAATTCGCTCACCATCAGAAATGCCGAGATCGCCGTCGGCATGGCACTTTGAATGATTAAGACTTGCAAATCCAAGTCCCCGAGTCCCAACAGCAAGCCGACGCCGTAAGCGACAGCCGCACCCCCCAACAGACGCAGCAGACTCGCCCCGATTTCATAAACGTTGAGTTCAAACCGGCTGTCGGAAATTTCAATTCCCAACAATAATAGGGCGATCGGAATCGTCGCCTGGGCGAGTAAATTCAACCCGGCATCCACGCTATCGGGAAGTCCGACATCGAACCCGTACAGCAGCAAACCGAGGACGATCGCCCAAAATAGCGGCAATTTGAGGGTAAACTTGAGGGCGGACAGGAAACCGCCGCCTTTGATCAAAGCCGGGGCGGTGGTCAAAACGACCAAATTCCAGGCGATCAGGTAAACGATCGCCCGTTCGAGCCCCTCCTCCCCCAACGCGAATAAAATCACGGACAATCCCATATTGCCGACGTTGGGTAAGGCGGTGGTGGCGATCAGACTTTTTCGAGTCGGGGACGGGAAATTGAGCGATCGCGCGATCGCCCAGGCGAGGACGCACAGCAGCACATACGTCAGCAAAAACCCCGCCCCGATCCCCGCCATATTCGCCGGACTCAGAGTCGTCCGATACAGCTTGTCAATAATCAGAACCGGAAACAGGACATACAGGGACAGGCGGGATAGAGTCGGGCGATCGAGTGTCAGGGTTTTCCCCGTCACGAAGCCGATCAAAACGATACACCCGACGGGAATGACGGCAGAAAATAGAGCGATCATAATTGGGTGTACGGTGGTGACTCAAAAGGGCGAATGCCATTCGCCCCTACAATTTAAACCACATCTCGGGAGTCGGGAGTCGAACAACATGAATTAATAATTGCAAATTATTAATTATCAATTATCCCTAAGACATTCCCTCGAACGGCCCCAGAAACGTCGGTTTGGGGCGGAGGATGTGGACTTCCACCACCGCCTTCACCACCGCCAGCAGTTCCCGCCGGACGTAGAATCGCATCGAGTCGTCCCGGAATTTGCCCCAGTCGGGGGTCCCGAAACCGATCGCGTCGATGCCCAACCGCTTGCAGGTGTAAACCGCCCGGGGCAGGTGGTATTGTTGGGTGATGAGCACGGCCCTTTCAACTCCAAAGATCTCCCGGGCCCGATAGCAGCTTTCGTAGGTGCTGAATCCCGCATAGTCGAGGCGGATGACTTCGGCGGGGACTCCCTGGGCGATCGCGTATTGCTGCATGGCGACCACTTCGTTATATTCGGGGGTGGCGTTATCTCCGGTCATCAAAATTTTCTGCACCCGCCCCATTTGGTAGAGGTCGATTGCCCCCTGGATGCGATCGGCCAACATCGGCGTCGGACTCCCGTCCTCCCAAACTCCCGCCCCGAATACGACCGCCACCGGTTCTTCGGGTACTTCAGTTATTTCGGTGTAGCGGCGACTCTGGGTCGCGAAATTGATATATAAGTTCAGGGCAAAGGGTGTGAGAATTGCTGCCAACATCGAGAGCACAATCCCCAAACGCCAATGCAGTATCAACCATTTGGGCAACATAAATCGGAGCTGACCGTAGCAGTGCATTATTGTACCCCAAAACCGGGGTGCGGGGGGCGGTGAGTTGTCCCCCGATCCCGTCTTCGAGATCGCCCTCCCCACACCCGGACGGCGATCGCTCCTCGCGGGCAATCCGTCCGGGATGCGGAGTTCTCGAAATTCCCGAAACGGCTGTCCTGCAGGGGTTTGACGGATTTGCAAAAAAAAATTCAAAAAAGGGTTGACATTCCCAGAAACAGGCACTACTATTATTAATTGTGCGAGAGAGGAACGCGACACCGCGCTCTCGAACCCAGAGAAAGATTTTAAAGCTTTCCTGGTGCCTATGGCTCAGTGGAACCACACCGATCCATCTCGAACTCGGATGTGAAACGCTGAAACGGCGAAGATACTTGGCGGGTAGCCGCCTGGGAAAA